>NZ_JBVJGW010000003.1:423366-553891 GCF_055587105.1 Streptomyces sp. NPDC048461
GGCGGGGGGGGGGGGGGGGGGGGGCCCGGGCCCGGGCCGCCCCCGGGGGGCCCCCCCCCCGCGGGGGGGCCCCCCGGGGGGGGGCGGCCCCCCCGGGGGGGCCCCCCCCCCCCGCCGTGTCCCGCCTGAGCCGTGCCTGAGCCGTGTCCCGTCGCGCCAGGGCCCGGGCCCGGACCCCGCGCCCGCGCGCCCCGAACACCTGCGGCCCCCGCCGGGGGCCCGGGCGTACGGTCCGTTGTCGGCGGGCGCAAGTAGGGTGGGCGGCATGGCCGACCCTTCCAGCTACCGCCCCAAGCCGGGACAGATCCCCGACTCCCCGGGGGTCTACCGATTCCGCGACGAGCACCGCCGGGTGATCTACGTCGGGAAGGCCAAGAACCTGCGCCAGCGGCTCGGCAGCTACTTCCAGGACGTCGCCAACCTGCACCCCCGCACCGCCACCATGGTGACCACGGCCGCCTCCGTCGAGTGGACCGTCGTCTCCACCGAGGTCGAGGCGCTCCAGCTGGAGTACTCCTGGATCAAGGAGTACGACCCCCGGTTCAACGTCAAGTACCGCGACGACAAGAGCTACCCCTCCCTCGCCGTCACCCTCAACGAGGAGTACCCGCGGGTCCAGGTCATGCGCGGCCCCAAGAAGAAGGGCGTGCGCTACTTCGGACCGTACGGCCACGCCTGGGCCATCCGCGAGACCGTCGACCTGATGCTGCGGGTCTTCCCCGTCCGCACCTGCTCCGCCGGCGTCTTCAAGCGCTCCGCGCAGATCGGCCGCCCCTGCCTCCTCGGCTACATCGGCAAGTGCTCCGCGCCCTGCGTCGGCCGGGTCACCCCCGAGGAGCACCGCGAACTGGCCGACGACTTCTGCGACTTCATGGCCGGCCGCACCGGCACCTACCTCTCCCGCCTCGAACGGCAGATGCACGAGGCCGCCGAGGACATGGAGTACGAGAAGGCCGCCCGGCTGCGCGACGACATGGGCGCGCTGCGCCGCGCCATGGAGAAGAACGCCGTCGTGCTCGCCGACGCCACCGACGCCGACCTCGTCGCCGTCGCCGAGGACGAGCTCGAAGCCGCCGTGCAGATCTTCCACGTACGCGGGGGCCGGGTCCGCGGCCAGCGCGGCTGGGTCACCGACAAGGTCGAGGCCGTCGACACCGCCGGACTCGTCGAGCACGCCCTCCAGCAGCTGTACGGGGAGGAGAAGGGCGAGGCCGTGCCCAAGGAGGTGCTGGTCCCGGCCCTTCCCGAGGACACGCCGGCCCTGAGCCAGTGGCTCGCCGAGCGCCGCGGCTCGAACGTCAGCCTGCGCATCCCGCAGCGCGGCGACAAGAAGGCCCTGATGGAGACCGTCCACCGCAACGCCCAGCAGTCCCTCGCCCTCCACAAGACCAAGCGCGCCAGCGACCTCACCACCCGATCCCGGGCCCTGGAGGAGATCGCCGAGGCCCTGGACCTGGACGGCGCGCCGCTGCGCATCGAGTGCTACGACATCTCCCACCTGCAGGGCGACGACGTGGTGGCCTCCATGGTCGTCTTCGAGGACGGCCTGGCCCGCAAGAGCGAGTACCGCCGCTTCCAGATCAAGACGTTCGAGGGGCAGGACGACGTCCGCTCCATGCACGAGGTGGTCTCCCGCCGCTTCCGCCGCTACCTCCAGGAGAAGCTGAAGACCGGCGAGTGGTCCCCCGAGGACGCCGACGACGCGGGCGCGGCGGCCGGGGTGGAGGACGACGGGCGGCCCAAGCGCTTCGCCTACCCGCCCCAGCTCGTCGTGGTCGACGGCGGCCAACCGCAGGTGGCCGCCGCCAAGCGGGCCCTGGAGGAGCTCGGCATCGACGACGTCGCCGTGTGCGGCCTGGCCAAGCGGCTGGAGGAGGTCTGGCTGCCGGGTGAGGACGACCCCGTCGTGCTGCCGCGCACCAGCGAGGGCCTGTACCTGCTCCAGCGCATCCGCGACGAGGCCCACCGCTTCGCCATCCAGTACCAGCGCAACAAGCGCGGCAAGCGCTTCACGTCCGGACCGCTGGACGAGGTGCCCGGCCTCGGCGAGAGCCGCAAGCAGGCCCTGGTCAAACACTTCGGTTCGGTGAAAAAGCTGAGACAGGCGACAATCGACCAGATCTGCGAGGTCCCGGGCATAGGCCGCAAGACGGCCGAGACCGTGGCCGCGGCCCTCGCCGGAGCGGTGCCCGCCGGCCCTGCGGTCAACACGGCCACAGGAGAGATCATTGAGGATGAGACACCCGCGCCCGCGGGAGCATCGTCCGAACGGGGGACCGAGCAATGACCGAGCACGAGACCACGCACGACCGAGACGGAGCACAGGTGAGCACGGGCACGACAGTGGAGCCCGGAGATGCCGCCGAGGCGGCCATCCCCGAGCTGGTGATCATCTCCGGCATGTCCGGGGCCGGCCGCAGTACGGCGGCCAAGTGTCTGGAGGACCTGGGCTGGTTCGTCGTCGACAACCTCCCGCCGGCGCTGATCCCCACCATGGTGGAGCTCGGCGCCCGCTCCCAGGGGAACGTGGCGCGCATCGCCGTCGTCGTCGACGTCCGCGGCCGCCAGTTCTTCGACGCCCTGCGCGAGTCCCTCGCGGACCTCGACAGCAAGGGCGTCACCCGGCGCATCGTCTTCCTGGAGTCGTCCGACGACGCGCTGGTCCGCCGCTTCGAGTCGGTCCGCCGCCCGCACCCGCTCCAGGGCGACGGCCGCATCACCGACGGCATCGCCGCCGAGCGCGACCTGCTGCGCGAGCTGCGCGGCGACGCCGACCTGGTGATCGACACCTCCAGCCTGAACGTGCACGAGCTGCGCGCCAAGATGGACGCCCAGTTCGCCGGGGACGAGGAGCCCGAGCTGCGGGCGACCGTCATGTCCTTCGGCTACAAGTACGGCCTCCCCGTCGACGCCGACCTCGTCGTCGACTGCCGCTTCATCCCCAACCCGCACTGGGTCCCGGAGCTGCGCCCCTTCACCGGGCTCAACGAGGAGGTGTCGGGGTACGTCTTCAGCCAGCCCGGCGCCAAGGAGTTCCTCGACCGCTACACCGAGCTGCTCCAGCTCATCGCCACCGGCTACCGCCGCGAGGGCAAGCGGTACGTGACCATCGCGGTCGGGTGCACGGGCGGCAAGCACCGCAGCGTGGCCATGTCCGAGAAGCTCGCCGCCCGCCTCGCCTCCGAGGGAGTCGAGACCGTCGTAGTCCACCGGGACATGGGGCGCGAGTGACCCCACGGACCCCCCGGCTGAGCCGCCTGCGCCGCCTCACCCCGGGACGGGGCGAGGACGGCGCGGGCCGTTCCGGCCGCCGGCGCGGCGCCGCTCCCAAGGTGGTCGCGCTCGGCGGCGGCCAGGGCCTGTCGGCCTCGCTCGCCGCCCTGCGCCGCATCACCGGTGACCTCACCGCCGTGGTCACCGTCGCCGACGACGGCGGCTCCAGCGGCCGGCTCCGGGAGGAGCTCGGCGTGCTGCCGCCCGGCGACCTGCGCAAGGCCTTGGCCGCGCTGTGCGGCGACGACGACTGGGGCCAGACCTGGGCCCGCGTCATCCAGCACCGGTTCCAGTCCGAGGGCGACCTGCACGGGCACGCGGTCGGCAACCTGCTGATCGTCGCCCTGTGGGAGCAGCTCGGCGACCCCGTCCAGGCCCTCGACCTGGTCGGCCGGCTCCTGGGGGCGCAGGGCCGGGTGCTGCCCATGTCGGCGGTACCGCTGGAGCTCCAGGCCTTGGTCAAGGGTCACGACCCGGACCGCCCCGAGGACGTCGACACCGTACGGGGGCAGGCCACGGTGGCCCTGACCCCCGGCGAGGTGCTCTCCGTCCAGGTGGTGCCGAGCGACCCGCCGGCCGTACCGGAAGCGGTGGCCGCGGTGCTGGACGCCGACTGGGTGGTGCTCGGGCCCGGCTCCTGGTTCTCCTCCGTGATCCCGCACCTGCTGGTGCCGGAACTGCTCGACGCGCTGGTCGAGACGAAGGCCCGAAGGGTCCTGTCGCTGAACCTCGCGCCGCAGCCCGGTGAAACAGAGGGCTTCTCTCCGCAGCGTCATTTGGAGGTTTTGGCCCGACACGCCCCTAAACTCGCCCTGGACGTGGTGCTGGCCGACGAGGCCGCCGTACCCGACCGCGAGTCCCTCGCCGATGCCGCGAAACGCTTCGGCGCCGCGGTCGAGCTGGCTCCCGTGGCCAGGCAGGACGGCTCTCCGAAGCACGATCCGGAGCTGCTGGCCGCCGCGTACGACCGTATTTTTCGGATGCATGGAAGGATCGGCCCATGGCGATGACGCCCGCGGTGAAGGACGAGATCTCTCGTCTGCCCGTGACCCGGACCTGCTGCAGGAAGGCCGAGGTCTCGGCGATTCTCCGGTTCGCGGGCGGGTTGCACCTGGTCAGCGGCCGCATCGTCATCGAGGCGGAGCTCGACACGGGCATCGCCGCGCGAAGACTGCGCAAGGACATCCTGGAGATCTTCGGCCATTCCTCGGACCTGGTCGTCATGGCCCCCGGCGGCCTGCGCCGCGGCAGCCGGTACGTGGTCCGGGTCGTCGCCGGCGGTGACCAGCTGGCGCGCCAGACGGGCCTCGTGGACGGCCGGGGACGCCCCATCCGGGGTCTTCCGCCCCAGGTGGTCTCCGGGGCCACCTGTGACGCGGAGGCGGCCTGGCGCGGCGCCTTCCTGGCCCACGGCTCGCTCACCGAGCCGGGCCGGTCCTCCTCCCTGGAGGTCACCTGCCCCGGCCCGGAGGCCGCTCTGGCCCTGGTGGGCGCCGCCCGCAGGCTCTCCATCGCCGCCAAGGCGCGCGAGGTGCGGGGCGTGGACCGGGTCGTGGTCCGCGACGGCGACGCGATCGGGGCCCTGCTCACCCGGCTCGGCGCGCACGAGTCGGTGCTGGCCTGGGAGGAGCGCCGGATGCGGCGCGAGGTGCGCGCCACCGCCAACCGCCTCGCCAACTTCGACGACGCCAACCTGCGCCGCTCGGCGCGCGCCGCGGTGGCCGCCGGAGCCCGCGTGCAGCGGGCGCTGGAGATCCTCGCCGAGGAGGTCCCCGAGCACCTCGCCGCGGCCGGCCGGCTGCGCATGGAGCACAAGCAGGCCTCCCTGGAGGAGCTGGGCGCGCTCGCCGACCCGCCGCTGACCAAGGACGCGGTCGCGGGCCGGATCCGCCGGCTGCTGGCCATGGCCGACAAGCGGGCCCAGGACCTGGGTATCCCGGGCACCGAGTCGAACCTGGACCTCAGCGAGGAGATGGCCGACAACATGGCCGGCTGAGCGGCCGCCGCCGCCGTTGCCGTACGCACACCGCGAGGGGCCCGCACGAGTGATCGTGGGGGCCCCTTTCGGCAGGCCCCATTGACATGTGCATGGGCTGGTCGTGAGCCTGTCGTCCGAACGCTTTCGTGGCAGACGACGCCCAGGGGGGCACATGAGGCACCGCGCGAGATCGATCCTCGCCGCAAGCGCACTCGTCTTCGCAAGCACACTGGCCGCGCTACCCGCGGCAGCCCAGGACCGGGCCGCGACCGGCGCCCCGTCCGGCGCCGACGAGGTGCGGGTCTACGACGCCGACATCACCCGTGAGCAGGTACCGCTCGTCCTGGCCGCCGGCCAGGACGCCCACGAGCTGACCGAGCGCGCCCCGGAGACCGGGACCGCCAAGGTCGAGCTCTTCCTCACGGGCGGCCAGGCGAAGGAGCTCGCCGCGCAGGGGATCCGGCTCGCCGAGCGCAAGGTCCCCGCCGCGGGACTGGCCCGCACCGAGGCGGCCGGGGACGGCGTGTTCCGGCCGTACAGCGGCAAGGGCGGCCTCCAGGAGGAGATCCTGCGGACCGCCGCGGAGAACCCCGCGCTCACCAAGGTCGTCTCCATCGGCAAGACCGTCCAGGGCAAGGACATCCTCGCCCTGAAGGTCGGCAAGAACGCCAGGAAGACCCGGGACGGCGACAAGCCGGCCGTGCTCTACATGTCCAACCAGCACGCCCGCGAGTGGATCACCCCGGAGATGACCCGCCGGCTGATGCACCACACGCTGGACAACTACGGCAAGGACCCGCGCGTCACCGGGCTGGTCGACTCCAGCGAGCTGTGGTTCCTGCTCTCGGCCAACCCCGACGGGTACGACTACACCTTCGCCGCGGACGGCGAACGGCTGTGGCGCAAGAACCTGCGCGACAACAACGGCGACGGCAGGATCACCGCGGGCGACGGGGTCGACCTGAACCGGAACTTCGCCTACAAGTGGGGCTACGACAACGAGGGCTCCTCGCCGAACCAGGCGAGCGAGACCTACCGCGGGCCCAAGGCCTCCTCCGAGCCGGAGACCGTCGCCGTCGACCGCTTCCAGAAGCGCATCGGCTTCGAGTACGCCATCAACTACCACTCGGCCGCCGAACTGCTGCTCTACGGCGTCGGCTGGCAGGTCGCCACCCCCACCCCCGACGACGTCGCCTACAAGACGCTCGCCGGGACGCCGGAGAACCCGGCCGTCCCCGGCTACTACCCGCAGGTCTCCTCGGAGCTCTACACGACCAACGGCGAGGCCGACGGACACGCCTCCAACACCAACGGCATCATGATGTTCACGCCGGAGATGACCACCTGCCAGACGGCCTCCGCGATCGACCCGAACGACCGGTGGAAGCCCGAGGACTGCGCCTCCGGCTTCAACTTCCCGGACGACGAGAAGCTCATCCAGGCGGAGTTCGCCAAGAACGTGCCCTTCGCCCTCTCGGTCGGCGAGAGCGCGGCCCACCCGGACCGGCCCGCCTCCACCGTGGGCCTGAGCGCCGCGGACTTCACCCTCGACCCGTTCACCACCTCCTACGCCGCCCGCGGCGAGGACCAGCGGGTCGCCGTCACGGCCCGCAAGTCGCTGCGCGACAAGGAGCTCAAGTACCGCGTCAACGGCGGCCGCACGCACGACGAGGACCTCAAGGCCTGGAAGGGCGGCGACGTCTACGGCGGCGAGGACAACATCTGGTTCGACGAGTACCGCGCCGAGGTCGACGGCGCCAGGCCGGGCGACAAGGTCGAGGTCTGGTTCACCGGACGCGACCGCACCGGCCGGCAGGTCTCCAGCGAGCACTTCACGTACACGGTGGCCGAGCGGCCGCGCGCGGACGTGCTGGTGATCGCCGAGGAGGGCGCCAAGGCCCAGCACGCGCAGACCTACGTGGACGCCCTGCGCGCCAACGGCAGGTCCGCCGCGGTCTGGGACGTCGCCACCCAGGGGGCGCCGCACCACCTCGGGGCGCTCTCCCACTTCCGCACGGCCGTCCACTACACCGGGGCCAAGACCCCCGGAGGAGACACCCAGCTGGCGGTCCGCGACTTCCTCAACGAGGGCGGCAAGCTGATCGAGGCCGGTGAGCTGGCCGGCGGCAACGCCCAGGTCGGGCGGGCCGTGACCAACGACTTCAGCCAGTACTGGCTCGGCGCCTACGGCCGTACGAGCACCTCCGGCGCCACCGGCTTCACCGGCGCGGCCTCCCTCGCCGGAGCCCGCGGAAACCTCGGCGACGCCGCGGGCAACCCGCTGAACGCCCCCGGCTCCTACACCGTGACCTCCGAAACCCTGGCGCCGGCGCAGTTCCCGCAGTTCAAGAGCGCGCAGGCCGGCCAGTTCGCCGGGGTCGTCAACCCGTACGCCCCCTACGCGGGCACCGGGATGGCCTCGGCCCTGCACACGGACGACGACTGGAAGCGGCTGGTCCGCACGATCGACCTCACCGGAGTCTCCGCCGCGGACAAGCCGCAGCTCAAGCTCGCCCTGAACTGGAACACCGAGGAGGGCTACGACCACGCGGCCCTGGAGGCCCGCACCTCCGGCGGGGACGACTGGACGACCCTGCCGGACGCGGGCGGCCTGAGCAGCTCCACCGTGCCGGAGGAGTGCGCGGCCGGGTTCTTCGTGAACGGCCACCCGTTCCTGCGCCGCTACCTCACGCTGGACGCCGGGGGCTGCACCCCGCAGGGCACCAGCGGAGCCTGGAACAGCTTCACCGGGTCCTCCGGCGGCTGGAAGCAGGTCTCCTTCGACCTGAGCGCGTACGCGGGCAAGAGCGTCGAGCTCTCGCTCTCCTACATCACCGACCCGGGCTCGGGCGGCCGCGGCGTCTTCGCGGACGAGGCGCGCCTGTCCGTCGGCGGCGCGGACCGCGCCGTCGAGGGCTTCGAGACCTCGCTCGGCGTCTGGGCGGCCCAGGGAGCGCCCGCCGGAAGCCCCGACGTTCCGGGCGATTGGTCCCGGTCCGGAGAGCTGTACAAGTCCTACGCGGCGGTGACTACGCGTGACACGGTTCTCCTCGGCTTCGGCCTGGAACACCTGCCGGCCGCGGCGGACCGCGCCGTACTCGTCGGTAAGGCGCTACGCACACTGAAGCACTGACAGGCAACCCCGTCCCACCCTCACTCTGAGTGACGGGTCCAAGGTCCCGGGGGCCTCGTGCCGGAACGGCTGGTACGGGGCCCCCGCGGGGCATCCCCCGGGAGGAGGGGGAGTGTCAGGCCCACGCCGATGTCACTCAAAAGCTCACGGAGAGGTAGGGTCGTAAGCGGTCGGGGACATCCCATACAGCTCGCCGGCGGACTTTACCGGCGCACCAACGAGGAGATCGGTTCGTGACGATCCGCGTAGGCATCAACGGTTTTGGCCGAATTGGCCGCAACTACTTCCGTGCGCTCCTGGAGCAGGGAGCGGACATCGAGATCGTCGGTGTCAACGACCTGACGGACAACGCCACCCTGGTGCACCTGCTCAAGTACGACACCATCCTGGGCCGCCTCAAGGCCGAGGTCTCCCACACCGCAGACACCATCACGGTCGGTGGCAACACCTTCAAGACCTTCGCCGAGCGCGACCCCGCGAACCTCCCCTGGGGTGAGCTGGGCGCCGACATCGTCATCGAGTCGACCGGCATCTTCACCAAGAAGGCCGACGCCGCGAAGCACATCGCCGCAGGCGCGAAGAAGGTCCTCATCTCGGCTCCGGCCAAGGACGAGGACATCACGATCGTGATGGGCGTCAACCAGGACAAGTACGACGCGGCCAACCACCACGTCATCTCCAACGCCTCCTGCACCACCAACTGCGTGGCGCCGATGGCCAAGGTCCTCCTGGAGAACTTCGGCATCGTCAAGGGCATGATGACGACGGTCCACGCGTACACGAACGACCAGCGCATCCTGGACTTCCCGCACTCGGACCTGCGCCGCGCCCGCGCCGCCGCCGAGAACATCATCCCCACCACCACCGGTGCCGCCAAGGCCACCGCCCTGGTGATCCCGGAGCTCGCCGGCAAGCTCGACGGCATCGCGATGCGCGTTCCGGTCCCGACCGGTTCCGTGACCGACCTCGTCATCGAGCTGGAGCGCGAGGTCACCCGGGACGAGGTGAACGCGGCGTTCCAGAAGGCGGCCGAGGGCCAGCTCAAGGGCATCCTCGACTACACCGAGGACGCGATCGTCTCCTCCGACATCGTGAACTGGCCGGCGTCCTGCACCTTCGACTCCTCCCTGACCATGGTCCAGGGCAAGAGCGTCAAGGTCATCGGCTGGTACGACAACGAGTGGGGCTACTCCAACCGTCTCGTGGACCTTACGGTCTACGTCGGTGGCCAGCTCTAAGGTCGCCCCGGTTCCAAGGCAAGGCACCACGATGTGAGCACAGGGTCCGGGCAGCGCGACGAAGCGCCGCACGGGCCCTGTTGCTTGCCTCGTTCTCCCTTCCTCGCCCTTAGGGTGAAGGGCTCCAAAGGAGTAGAAACACATGAAGACGATCGACGAACTGCTCGCCGAAGGCGTCAAGGGCAAGCGGGTCTTCGTCCGCGCGGACCTGAACGTCCCGCTGGCCGAGGGCACCATCACCGACGACGGCCGCATCCGCGCCGTCCAGCCCACGATCGCGAAGCTCGCCGCCTCCGGCGCCCGCGTCATCGTGGCCTCGCACCTGGGCCGCCCCAAGGGCGCCCCGGACCCGGCCTTCTCGCTCGCCCCGGCCGCCAAGCGCCTGGGCGAACTGCTCGGCGCGGACGTCGCGTTCGCCACCGACACCGTCGGCGACTCCGCCAAGGAGACCGTCGCGGCCCTCGCCGACGGCCAGGTCGCCGTCATCGAGAACCTGCGCTTCAACGCCGGTGAGACCGCGAAGGACGACGCCGAGCGCGGCGCCTTCGCGGACCGGCTCGCGGAGCTCGCCGACGTCTACGTCGGCGACGGCTTCGGCGCCGTCCACCGCAAGCACGCCTCGGTCTTCGACCTCCCCGCGCGCCTCCCGCACGCGGCCGGCTACCTCATCGCCACCGAGGTCGGCGTCCTGAAGAAGCTGACCGACGACGTCAAGCGCCCGTACGTCGTCGTCCTCGGCGGCGCCAAGGTCTCCGACAAGCTCGCCGTCATCGACGAGCTGCTCGGCAAGGCCGACCGCATCCTCATCGGCGGCGGCATGGCCTACACCTTCCTCAAGGCCCTGGGCCACGAGGTCGGCATCTCCCTGCTCCAGAAGGACCAGCTGGAGAAGGTCACCGAGTACATGGAGCGCGCCAAGGCCACGGGCGTCGAGCTCGTGCTCCCGGTCGACGTGCTCGTCTCCACGGAATTCCCCGACCTCAAGGGGAAGACCCCGGCGGACTTCGAGACCGTGGACGCGGACAAGATCCCCGCCGACAAGGAGGGCCTGGACATCGGCCCCCGGACGCGCGAGCTGTACGCGTCGAAGATCGCCGATGCCGAGACCGTCTTCTGGAACGGCCCGGTGGGCGTCTTCGAGCACCCCGACTACGCCAACGGCACCAAGGCCGTCGCGCAGGCCCTCGTCGACAGCAGCGCCTTCACCGTCGTCGGCGGCGGAGACTCGGCCGCGGCCGTGCGCACGCTCGGCTTCGACGAGAATGCTTTCGGCCACATTTCCACCGGTGGCGGCGCCTCCCTCGAATACCTCGAGGGCAAGACGCTCCCCGGCCTCGCCGCCCTGGAGGGCTGACACCGCATGACTGCACCCGTTTCCGCCGGCCGCACCCCGCTGATGGCGGGCAACTGGAAGATGAACCTCAACCACCTCGAGGCCATCGCCCACGTCCAGAAGCTCGCCTTCGCGCTCGCCGACAAGGACTTCGACGCCGTCGAGGTCGTCGTCCTCCCGCCCTTCATCGACCTCCGGTCGGTGCAGACCCTGGTCGACGGCGACAAGCTGAAGATCAAGTACGGCGCCCAGGACCTCTCGGCGCACGACTCCGGCGCCTACACCGGCGAGATCTCCGGCTCGATGCTGTCGAAGCTGAAGTGCACGTACGTGGCCGTCGGCCACAGCGAGCGCCGCCAGTACCACGGCGAGGACGACGCGACCTGCAACGCCAAGGTCAAGGCCGCCTACCGCCACGGGCTGACCCCGATCCTGTGCGTCGGCGAGGGCCTGGACGTCCGCAAGGCCGGACAGCAGGTCCCGTACACGCTGGCCCAGCTCGACGGCGGCCTGGCGGACCTCCCGGCCGAGCAGGCCGAGTCCATCGTGATCGCGTACGAGCCCGTCTGGGCGATCGGGACCGGCGAGGTCGCCACCCCCGAGGACGCCCAGGAGGTCTGCGGGGCCATCCGCGGCCGCCTCGCGGAGCTGTACTCGCAGGAGCTGGCCGACAAGGTCCGCATCCAGTACGGCGGCTCGGTCAAGTCCGGCAACATCGCCGCGATCATGGCCCAGCCCGACGTCGACGGCGCCCTGATCGGCGGCGCCGCGCTGGACGTGGACGAGTTCGTCGGGATCGTCCGCTTCGGCGACGCGTAGCGACTGCGGTGAGTATGCGGTAGGGCGGATCCGTCGTACCCTTGCGGGGGCCAGAGGCTGAACCAAACAGCCGCTGGCCCCCGCGCACGTCTCAGCGGAGCCCGGAAAGCCAGAAAAGCCAGAAAGTAGGAATCAGCCGTGATTATGGGGTTCTCGATCGCCCTGATCGTCTTCAGCGCCCTGCTGATGCTCCTCGTGCTGATGCACAAGGGCAAGGGCGGCGGCCTTTCCGACATGTTCGGCGGCGGCATGCAGTCGTCGGTCGGCGGTTCCTCCGTCGCGGAGCGCAACCTCGACCGCATCACCGTGGTCGTCGGTCTGCTGTGGTTCGCGTGCATCATGGCGCTGGGACTTCTCATGAAGTCGAGCGCCAGCTGACCGTTCTGGCCATTCCGCCAGTCCCGTCGGTGCCGTCCGGCCTACTATGAAGTCCGGCGTCCATCGCCTGGAATGAGTAACTCCGGTCCCTGGACGTGCGTTGGGCCTTACGTAGACTTGGGCGCCCGCGGCGGAATTCCCTTTCACGCTCCGCGGCACCATTACGCAGGGAGTTACGACCGTGGCAAGTGGCAACGCGATCCGTGGTAGCCGGGTCGGAGCGGGGCCGATGGGTGAGGCCGAGCGCGGCGAGTCCGCGCCCCGCCTGCGCATCTCCTTCTGGTGCTCGAACGGGCACGAGACCCAGCCGAGCTTCGCCAGCGACGCGCAGGTGCCGGACACCTGGGACTGCCCGCGCTGCGGGTTCCCGGCCGGCCAGGACCGGGACAACCCGCCGGCGCCGCCGCGCACCGAACCGTACAAGACGCACCTGGCGTACGTACGGGAGCGGCGCACGGACGCCGACGGCGAGGCGATCCTCGCCGAAGCGCTCGCCAAACTCCGCGGCGAGATCTGAACGGCCCGTCAGAAGCGCGCGCAGAGGCCCGGTACGGCAGGAGAGACTCCCGCCGCACCGGGCCTCTTCGCGTCCGCCCGCGCCGAAGGCGCCTGTCCGGCATTGCCGCTCCACATCCTTTAGGTTGGAGATCGGCGGGGCACGACAGGACGCGAGAAATGGGTTGATGGCCAGGATGAATGCAGACAGCCGTACGAAGCTCACCCGGACGCCGGAGTGGCTGGCACTCGGCAAGCACCGGGAGGAGCTCGGGCAGAAGCATCTGCGAGAGCTGTTCGAGGAGAACCCGGGCCGCGGCTCCGGCTACACCCTGCGCGCCGGTGACCTGCGCATCGACTACTCGAAGCACCTCGTCACGGACGAGACGCTCGCGCTGCTGCGCGAGCTCGCGGCGGCGACGGGCGTGGCGGAACTGCGCGAGGCGATGTTCCGCGGCGACAAGATCAACACGACCGAGGACCGGGCGGTCCTGCACACCGCCCTGCGCGCCCCGGAGGGCGCCGTGGTCGAGGTGGACGGCGAGAACGTCGTCCCCGGCGTGCACGCCGTCCTCGACAAGATGGCCGCCTTCGCCGACCGGATCAGGTCGGGGGAGTGGACCGGCTCCACCGGCAAGCGGATCAAGAACGTCGTCAACATCGGCATCGGCGGCTCCGACCTCGGTCCGGCGATGGCGTACGAGGCGCTGCGCGCCTTCACCGACCGGGCGCTGACCCTGCGCTTCGTCTCCAACGTGGACGGCGCCGACCTCCACGAGGCGGTGCGGGACCTGGACCCGGCCGAGACGCTGTTCATCATCGCGTCGAAGACCTTCACCACGATCGAGACCATCACCAACGCCACCTCGGCGCGGAACTGGCTGCTCACGGGGCTGGGAGCCGGCGACGAGGCCGTGGCGCGGCACTTCGTGGCGCTGTCGACGAACGAGGAGAAGGTCTCCGCGTTCGGCATCGACACGGCCAACATGTTCGAGTTCTGGGACTGGGTCGGCGGACGCTACTCCTTCGACTCGGCCATCGGGCTCTCCCTGATGATCGCGATCGGCCCGGACGCCTTCCGCGAGATGCTCGGCGGCTTCTCCGCCATGGACACGCACTTCCGCACGGCGCCGCCCGAGGAGAACGCGCCGCTGCTGCTGGGCCTGTTGGGCGTCTGGTACATCGGCTTCTTCGACGCCCAGTCGCACGCCGTGCTGCCCTACAGCCACTACCTCTCGCGGTTCACCGCGTACTTGCAGCAGCTGGACATGGAGTCCAACGGCAAGTCCGTGGACCGGGACGGCAATCCCGTGGAGTGGCAGACCGGCCCGGTCGTGTGGGGCACGCCCGGCACCAACGGGCAGCACGCCTACTACCAGCTCATCCACCAGGGCACGCGGGTGATCCCCGCGGACTTCATCGGTTTCGCGCGGCCCGTGGCCGACCTGGAGCCGGCGTTCGCCGCCCAGCACGACCTGCTGATGGCGAACTTCTTCGCGCAGACGCAGGCGCTCGCCTTCGGCAAGACGGCGCAGGAGGTGCGAGAGGAGGGCGTCCCGGAGTCCCTGGTCCCGCACAAGACCTTCCGGGGCAACCACCCGACGACCACGATCCTGTCCGCCGAACTGACCCCGGCGGTGCTGGGCCAGCTGATCGCGCTGTACGAGCACAAGGTGTTCGTCCAGGGCGCCGTCTGGAACATCGACTCCTTCGACCAGTGGGGCGTGGAGCTCGGCAAGGTCCTCGCCAAGCGGATCGAGCCGGCGCTGACCGAGGGCGCGGACGTTCCGGGCATGGACTCCTCGACCAGGGCCCTGGTCGCCGGATACCGGGAGCTGCGCGACCGCGGCTGAGCGAGCCCGCCGGACACGGCGCAGCGCCCCGCACCTTCGAGGTGCGGGGCGCTGCGCCGTACGTGCTCCGTCGCCGGCTGCGGCTCAGGCCGAGGCCGGCGGGTACATCCCGGAGGGGAGCTTGGCCGCCGCGGCCCGGTCCAGCAGCCACAGGGTGCGGGAGCGGCCGTGGGCCTCAGCCGCCGGGGCCTGGACGCCGCCCGCGCCGCCGAGGGCGATGGAGACCGCTCCGGCCTTGTCCTCGCCCGCCGCCAGCAGCCAGACCTCGCGGGCCGCCCGGATCGCCGGGAGGGTCAGGGAGATCCGCGTGGGCGGCGGCTTCGGTGCGCCGTGGACGCCCACCACCGTGCGCTCGGTCTCGCGGGAGGCCGGGTGCTCGGGGAAGAGGGACGCCACGTGGGTGTCCGGGCCCACCCCCAGCATCAGCACGTCGAAGCGGGGGACCGGTCCGTGGTCCTCCGGGCCGGCGGCCGCCGCCAGCTCGGCCGCGTACGAGGCCGCCGCCGCGTCCACGTCGGCCCCGTACGGGCCGTCGGAGGCGGGCATGACGTGCACGCGGGCGGGGTCCAGCGGAACGGAGTCCAGGAGGGCCTCGCGGGCCTGCGCGTGGTTGCGCTCGGGGTCGTCGGCGGGGACGTACCGCTCGTCGCCCCACCACAGGTCGAGCCGGTGCCAGTCGACCGCGTCCCGGGCCGGGGCGGCGGCCAGCGCCGCGAGCAGACCGTTGCCGTTGCGGCCGCCGGTGAGCACGATCGACGCGCTGCCGCGGGCCGCCTGCGCGTCCACGATCCTGGTGATGAGCCGGGCCGCCGTGGCCCGGGCCATCAGCTCCTTGTCCCGGTGGACGACGACCTGGGGAGTCGTCATACCCATGTGCTGCCGCCTTGTCGGTAGTTCGGGGGTGTGCCTGGTGCGGGTGCGGGTGCCGTCGCGCGGACTCCGCCCCGGACCCCGCGGCTCGAACGCCGGAGGGGCCGGATGACCCGGCCCCTCCGGCGTCCTCGCTACTTCGCCGCGGGCTTCTTCGCCGGCTTCTGCGCCGGAGCGGCCTTGGCCGGGGCCGCCTTGGCCGGAGCGGCCTTGGTCTCGGCCGGCTTCGCCGCGGCCGCGGCCTCGGCCGACTGGGCGGCCTGCAGCTTGGCCACGCCGAACTTCAGCGAGGCCTCGTACGTGTTGTCCGGGTCCAGCCGGCGCAGCTCCTCCGCCAGCAGCTCGGCCGTGTCGCGGCGCTTGAGCGCCACCGCACGGTCGGGCTGCCCCGGCATGGAGAGCGTGGCCAGGGCCCCGTCCGCCCGGTCCAGGACGATGTCGCCGTCCTTGGTCTCCAGGTGGACGGCCGTCAGGCCCGGCCCGGACGACTGCGTGCGCTTGACGGGGACGCCCAGCCGGTCCGCCAGCCACATGGCCAGCAGCTCGCAGCTCGGGTTGTCGCCCTCGCCCTCGACGACCACGGTGTCGACCGACAGGGTCTGCTGGTCCAGCGCGGCCGCCAGCATGGAGCGCCACGGGGTGATCCGGGTCCAGGACAGGTCCGTGTCCCCGGGGGCGTAGGCGGAGGCCCGGCCGGCCAGTGCCCCGACCGGGTTCTCGCATGAGTACGTGTCCGTGATCCGGCGCTGCCCCAGCGAACCGAGCGGGTCGCCCGCCAGGTCCGACGGAGCGCCCTCCGGCCACCAGACGACCACGGGGGCGTCCGGCAGCAGCAGGGGGAGGACCACCGACTGGGCGTGGTCGACCAGTTCGCCGTGCAGGCGCAGCACCACCGTCTCGCCGGACCCGGCGTCCGCTCCGACGCGGATCTCCGCGTCGAGGCGGGCGTCGCGACGGCTGCGCGGCGAGCGGCTGACCCGCTTGATGACGACGATGATCCGCGAGGGGTGCTCGTGGGAGGCGTCGTTCGCCGACTTGAGCGCGTCGTACGCGTTCTCCTCGTCGGTCACGATCACCAGCGTGAGGACCATGCCGATGGCCGGCGTGCCGATGTCCCGGCGTGCCTGCACCATCGCGGCGTTGATCTTGCTGGAGTTGGTCTCCGTGAGGTCGATCTTCATGGCCGGCGCCAGCTCCGTCCGTCTCGTGCGAGCATCTCGTCCGCCTCGACCGGTCCCCAGGTGCCCGCCGGGTACTGCGCGGGCTTGCCGTGCTTGTCCCAGTACTGCTCGATCGGGTCGAGGATGTTCCAGGAGAGCTCGACCTCCTGGTGGCGCGGGAAGAGGTTGGCGTCGCCGAGGAGCACGTCGAGGATGAGCCGCTCGTACGCCTCGGGGCTCGACTCCGTGAAGGACTCGCCGTAGGCGAAGTCCATCGTGACGTCCCGGACCTCCATGGAGGTGCCCGGAACCTTGGAGCCGAAGCGCACCGTCACGCCCTCGTCCGGCTGGACCCGGATGACCAGGGCGTTCTGCCCCAGCTCCTCGGTCGCGCCCGACTCGAACGGGAGGTACGGGGCCCGCTTGAAGACCACCGCGATCTCGGTCACCCGGCGGCCCAGGCGCTTGCCCGTCCGCAGGTAGAAGGGGACGCCCGCCCAGCGGCGGTTGTTGATCTCCAGACGGATGGCCGCGTAGGTGTCGGTCTTCGACTTGGGGTCGATGCCGTCCTCTTCGAGGTACCCGACGACCTTCTCGCCGCCCTGCCACGCCGCCGAGTACTGGCCGCGCACGGTGTGCTTGCCCAGGTCCTCGGGCAGCTCCACGGCGGTCAGCACCTTGAGCTTCTCCGCCACCAGCGCCTTGGGGTGGAAGGAGCCGGGCTCCTCCATCGCCGTGAGCGCGAGCAGCTGCAGCAGGTGGTTCTGGATGACGTCACGGGCGGCGCCGATGCCGTCGTAGTACCCGGCACGGCCGCCGATCCCGATGTCCTCGGCCATGGTGATCTGCACGTGGTCGACGTACGACCGGTTCCAGATCGGCTCGAACATGGTGTTGGCGAAGCGGAGCGCCAGGATGTTCTGGACGGTCTCCTTGCCGAGGTAGTGGTCGATCCGGAAGACCTCGTCACGCGGGAAGACCTCGTGGACGACCTTGTTCAGCTCTTCCGCGCTCTTCAGGTCGTGGCCGAAGGGCTTCTCGATGACGGCGCGCCGCCACGAACCCTCCTTCTGCGCCAGACCGTGGTCCTTGAGCTGCTGGACCACCTTGGGGAAGAACTTCGGCGGGACCGACAGGTAGAAGGCGAAGTTCCCGCCCGTTCCCTGGGCCTTGTCGAGCTCCTCGATCGTGGCCTTCAGCGTCTCGAAGGCGGCGTCGTCGTCGAAGTCGCCCTGGACGAACCGGCAGCCCTGCACCAGCTGCTGCCAGACCTCCTCGCGGAAGGGCGTCCGGGAGTGCTCCTTGACGGCGTCGTGGACCTCCTGGGCGAAGTCCTCGTCCTGCCACTCGCGACGGGCGAACCCGATCAGCGAGAAGCCCGGCGGGAGCAGGCCGCGGTTGGCGAGGTCGTAGACGGCAGGCATCAGCTTCTTGCGCGACAGGTCACCCGTAACGCCGAAAATGACCAGGCCGGACGGCCCCGCGATGCGCGGGAGCCGCCGGTCCTGTGCGTCACGAAGCGGGTTCGCTCCGTTCACAGACAAAGTGTTCAGGCCTCCGTGGGGGCGAGGCGCTCAAGCTCCGCCTCGGTCGACTTCAGCAGGTCGTTCCAGGACACCGCGAACTTCTCGACGCCCTCGTCTTCCAGCAGCTGCACCACATCGTCGTACGAGATGCCCAGCTTCGCGACCGCTTCGAGCTCGGCGCGGGCCTGGTCGTAGGTGCCGCGCACGGTGTCGCCCGTGATCTGCCCGTGGTCGGCCGTGGCCTCCAGGGTGGCCTCCGGCATGGTGTTCACCGTGTTCGGGGCGACCAGGTCGTCCACGTACAGGGTGTCCTTGTAGGCCGGGTCCTTGACGCCGGTCGAGGCCCACAGCGGACGCTGCTTGTTGGCGCCGACGCGCTCCAGCGCGGCCCAGCGGTCGGAGGAGAAGACCTCCTCGTAGGCCTCGTAGGCCAGCCGGGCGTTCGCGAGCGCCGCCTTGCCCTTGAGGGCCTTGGCCTCGTCGGTGCCGACGGCGTCCAGGCGCTTGTCGATCTCCGAGTCGACGCGCGACACGAAGAAGGAGGCGACGGAGTGGATCAGGGACAGGTCCAGGCCGGCGGCCTTGGCCTTCTCCAGACCCGCGAGGTACGCGTCCATGACCTCGCGGTAGCGCTCCAGCGAGAAGATCAGCGTCACGTTGACGCTGATGCCCTTGCCGATGACCTCGGTGATCGCCGGCAGGCCGGCCTTGGTCGCCGGGATCTTGATGAGCGTGTTCGGGCGGTCCACCAGCCAGGCGAGCTGCTTGGCCTCGGCGACGGTCGCCGGGGTGTTGTGGGCCAGACGGGGGTCGACCTCGATCGAGACCCGGCCGTCCTGACCGTCGGTGCGGTCGTAGACCGGGCGCAGGATGTCGGCGGCGTCACGGACGTCCGCCGTGGTGATCATGCGCAGGGCCTCCTCCACGGTGACCTTGCGGGTCGCGAGGTCGGTGAGCTGCTGCTCGTACCCCTCGCCGCCGCTGATCGCCTTCTGGAAGATCGCCGGGTTGGTGGTGACCCCGACCACGTGCGACTGGTCGATGAGCTCGGCGAGGTTGCCGGACGTGATGCGCTTGCGCGACAGGTCGTCCAGCCAGATCGCCACGCCCTCGTCGGAGAGGCGCTTGAGTGCGTCTGTCATGGGAATTGCATCTCCTACTGGTCTGGTACGGGCGTCAGCGCGCGGCGGCGGCGAGCGACTCGTGGGCGGCGGCGGTCACGGCCTCGGGGGTGAAGCCGAACTCGCGGAACAGCACCTTCGCGTCGGCCGAGGCACCGAAGTGCTCCAGCGAGACGATCCGGCCGGCGTCGCCGACGTAGCGGTGCCAGGTCAGGCCGATGCCGGCCTCGACCGCGACGCGCGCCCTGACGGAGGGCGGCAGGACGCTGTCCTTGTACTCCTGGCTCTGCTCCTCGAACCACTCGACGGACGGCATCGAGACCACGCGCGCCGGGACGCCTCCGGCCTGCAGCGCCTCGCGCGCGGCGACGGCGAGCTGGACCTCGGAGCCGGTGCCGATGAGCAGGACCTGCGGCTCGGCGGCGGCGCCGTCGGGGCCCGTCGCGTCGAAGAGCACGTACCCGCCCTTGGCGGCGTCGTCGTTGCGGTCGTACGTCGGTACGCCCTGGCGGGTCAGCGCCAGGCCGTGCGGAGCGCCCTTGCCGTACACCTTGGTGTGGCGGCGCATGATCTCGCGCCAGGCGACGACGGTCTCGTTGGCATCGGCCGGACGGACCACGTTCAGGCCCGGGATGGCGCGCAGCGAGGCGAGGTGCTCGACGGGCTGGTGGGTGGGGCCGTCCTCGCCGAGGCCGATGGAGTCGTGCGTCCACACGTAGGTGACCGGCACGTGCATCAGCGCGGAGAGGCGGACGGCGTTGCGCATGTAGTCGGAGAACACCAGGAAGGTGCCGCCGTAGATGCGGGTGTGGCCGTGCAGGGCGATGCCGTTCATGGACGCGGCCATGGCGTGCTCGCGGATGCCGAAGTGGACGGTGCGGCCGTACGGGTCGGCCTCCGGCAGCGGGTTGCCCACCGGCAGGAACGAGGAGTCCTTGTCGATGGTGGTGTTGTTCGAGCCGGCGAGGTCGGCCGAGCCGCCCCACAGCTCCGGAACGATCGCGCCGAGCGCCTGGAGCACCTTGCCGGAGGCCGCGCGGGTGGCGACGCCCTTGCCGGTCTCGAAGACGGGGAGGGAGTCCTCCCAGCCCGCCGGCAGCTCGTTCGCGTTGATGCGGTCGAACTCGGCGGCGCGCTCCGGGTTGGCGGTGCGCCAGGCGGAGAACTCCTTCTCCCACTCGGCCCGCGCCTCGCGGCCGCGGTCGACGGCCTGCCGGGTGTGCGCGAGGACCTCGTCGGCGACGTCGAAGGACTTCTCCGGGTCGAAGCCGAGGACGCGCTTGGTGGCCGCGACCTCGTCGTCGCCGAGCGCCGAGCCGTGGGCGGCCTCGGTGCCCTGGGCGTCCGGGGCGGGCCAGGCGATGATCGAGCGGGCGGCGATGAAGGACGGGCGGCCGGTCTCGGCCTTCGCGGCCAGCAGCGCGGCGTACAGCGCCTTCGGGTCGAGGTCGCCGTTCTCCTGCTGCTCGACGCGCTGGACGTGCCAGCCGTACGCCTCGTAGCGCTTGAGGGTGTCCTCGGAGACGGCCGTCTCGGTGTCGCCCTCGATGGAGATGTGGTTGTCGTCCCACAGCAGCACCAGGTTGCCGAGCTTCTGGTGGCCGGCCAGCGCGGACGCCTCGTGGGAGATGCCCTCCTGGAGGCAGCCGTCGCCCGCGACCGCGTAGATCATGTGGTCGAAGGGGGAGGAGCCCTGCGGGGCCTGCGGGTCGAACAGGCCGCGCTCGTAGCGGGTGGCCATGGCCATGCCCACCGCGTTGGCGATGCCCTGGCCCAGCGGGCCGGTGGTGGTCTCGACGCCCTTGGTGTGGCCGTACTCCGGGTGGCCGGGGGTCTTGGAGCCCCAGGTGCGGAACGCCTCGAGGTCCTCCAGCTCCAGCCCGAACCCGCCGAGGTACAGCTGGGTGTACAGGGTGAGGGACGAGTGCCCCGCGGAGAGCACGAAGCGGTCGCGGCCGACCCACTCGGGGTCCGACGGGTCGTGCCGCATCACCTTCTGGAAGAGGGTGTACGCGGCGGGGGCCAGGCTCATCGCCGTACCGGGGTGGCCGTTTCCGACCTTCTGGACCGCGTCAGCGGCCAGGATGCGGGCGGTGTCGACGGCCCGCTGGTCCAGTTCGGTCCACTCGAGCTCTGTGGTGGTCGGCTTGCTGCTCACCGTTTTTCAGGGCTCCTCTCCACATGTCTGTTCCCGGTGACGAGGCGGTGCACCGGCGCGATTCCGAGCCTACCCCCGCCACGGCGTGCAGCTATTCGAGTGCCGTACGTCGGTCACGTCGCCGGTGCCCGCCGTTCACCTGAGCGCCCGTGGCGCCCTCTGAGCGCCGGGGGGTGCGCTCGTGGTCGTCCCGTCCCGTATGCCCGGTCCGATCGGCCCAACACGAACCGACCCCCGCGCGGGGCGACGTAAGTGCAACGTCTAGAGTGGCGTGGTACGCGCAAGCCTTTACCGGACCTTCATGTCTTCCCTGGTCCGGGCCGAGCTTGCTGGATTCTCTGTCAGGGGTGTGCGTGACGGCCGTCGAATCCCGTCCAGCGGGGGTGCTCGGGACGAGCCCCGGCCACCGGCCGCTCGGGGCCCGGGCCATGGCTTTCGTGGCACTGACGAAGCCGCGGATCATCGAGCTTCTGCTCATCACGACCGTGCCGGTGATGTTCCTCGCCGAGCAGGGCGTGCCGTCGCTGTGGCTGGTCCTCGCGACCTGCTTCGGCGGCTACTTGTCGGCCGGCGGCGCCAACGCGCTGAACATGTACATCGACCGCGACATCGACGCGCTGATGGACCGGACCTCGCAGCGCCCGCTGGTGACCGGCATGGTCAGCCCGCGGGAGTGCCTGGTCTTCGGCATCACGCTCGGGGTCCTCTCGACGCTGTTCTTCGGTCTGCTCATCAACTGGCTGTCGGCGGCGCTCGCGCTCGGTGCGCTCCTCTTCTACGTCGTCGTCTACACGATGCTGTTGAAGCGGCGGACCTCCCAGAACATCGTCTGGGGCGGCATCGCGGGCTGCATGCCGGTGCTGATCGGCTGGTCGGCGGTCAAGAACGAGGTCTCCTGGGCCGCGGTCATCCTCTTCCTCGTCATCTTCTTCTGGACGCCGCCGCACTACTGGCCGCTGTCGATGAAGGTGAAGGACGACTACGCGCGGGTCGGCGTGCCGATGCTGCCGGTCGTGGCCGGGAACAGGGTCGTGGCCCGTCAGATCGTCCTCTACAGCTGGGTGATGGTGGCGGTCTCGCTGCTGCTGACCCCGCTGGGGTACACCGGCTGGTTCTACACCACGGTGGCGCTGGTCGCCGGCGGCTGGTGGCTGTGGGAGGCGCACGCGCTGCACGCGCGGGCCAAGTCGGGCGTGACGGGCGCGAAGCTCAAGGAGATGCGCCTGTTCCACTGGTCGATCACCTACGTGTCGCTGCTCTTCGTGGCGGTGGCCGTGGATCCCTTCCTCCACTGATTACTCACCGGTAGCATGCCGTCCATGGCAGACACCGCGCAGACCGCAGACAAGAAGCTGGACCGTACGGCGGCGAAGCTGGCCAAGCAGATCGGTGCGTTCGCCAAGCAGCACGGCGGCGCCGAGGGCCAGCTCGCCCACATCGGCCAGGCCGGCACCCGGATCGTGCTCGTCGGCACGGACGGCGGCTGGGGCGACCTGGTGGCCCCGACGTACGCCGCGGCGCAGCTGGCCGCCGAGAAGGCCGCGCTGACCCTCCACGAGGAGTTCGACGGCGAGTTCGCCGCCCGGGTGCGGACCGGCCCGTACGAGTGGACCCGGATGGCCGGCATCCAGATCGGCGGACCGGCGAACCCGGCGGTCTGACCGCCCCGGCGCCCCGCGCGACGGCTTCCACGACACCCCCCCCGCGACCCCGTCCGGGGACCGTGGGCGCCGTCTCGGTCAACAGCGCGAGCAACACCTCACACCCCGCTCATCCGTTAGGACGTGTGGAAGCGCCTTCCCCACGTCCGCAACGGGATGCCCGGATGATCGAAACGCCGCCCCTGGTCGACCAGCACTGCCACGGAGTGATCCGTACGGAGCTGGGCCTGGGCACCTTCGAGGCCGAGCTGCTCCGCTCGGCCGGCCCGCCCGCCGCGGGCACCACCTTCTTCGACACGCAGACCGGCTTCGCCGTGCGCCGCTGGTGCCCGCCGCTGCTCGGGCTGGAGCCGCACTGCGCGCCCGCCCGCTACCTGGCCCGCCGGCGCGAGCTGGGCCCGGCCGAATCCGCACGGCGGCTGCTGCGGGGCTCGGGCGTCGCCGCCTACCTGGTGGACACCGGGGCGCCCGGGGACCTCACGGGGGCCAAGGAGCTGGCGTCGGCCGCGGACGCGGAGACCTTCGAGGCGGTCCGGCTGGAGTTACTGGCCGAGCAGGTCGCCGACACCTCCGGAACCGTGGCCGCCTTCCTGGCCAACCTCGCCGAGGCCGTCCACCACTGCGCCGCCGGGGCGGCCGCCTTCACCTGCGGCGAGGCCCCCGGGAGCACGGCACCCTCCCTCGGCTCCCTCCTCGCCTTCGCGCCCGGGCCGCCGGTGGAGGGCGAGGTCCGCGGGGCGGCCGGCCGCTGGCTGGCCCGGCGGACCCGGGGCGAAGCCGTACGGGACCCCGTGCTCCTGCGGCACCTGCTGTGGAGCGCGGTCGAGTCCGGGCTCCCGCTCCAGCTGCACACCGGGGCGGACACGGGGGAGCCGGGGCAGCGGCCGGACCGGGGCGACCCCGGGCTCCTCGCCGAGTTCGTACGGGCCACGGCCGGGCTGGGCGCGCGGCTGGTGCTGCTCGGCGGATATCCGTACCACCGGCACGCGGCGCAGCTGGCGGCGGCCTTCCCGCACGTGTACGCCGACGCCGGCGCGGCCCTGGCCCGGACCGGGGCCCGGGGCGACGCGGTCCTGGCCGAGCTGCTGGAGCTGGCGCCCTTCGGGAAGCTGCTGTTCTCCAGTGGCGGGCGCCGGCTGCCCGAACTGCACGCGGTGGGCGCCCTGGTGTTCCGGGAGGCGCTGGGCCGGGTGCTGGGCGGGTGGGCGGCCGACGGCGCCTGGTCCCGGCGGGACGCGGAGCGGGTGGCCGCCATGATCGCGGCGGGCAACGCCCGCCGCGTCTACCGGCTGGACGGGCCGGGGTGAACGCGGCGGGCGCGCCCCGCACGGTGCGGGATCAGGCGGCGGAGAGCTGCGCGGCGCCCTGGGCCGGGATCTCCGGCTGGTCCGACGGCCGCTCCCGCAGGCTGAGCGCGACGCGCAGGACGGCGATCCACACCAGGCAGGAGCCCAGCATGTGGGCGGCGACGAGCACCTCGGGCAGCTGGGTGAAGAACTGCACGTAGCCGATGGCGCCCTGGGCGAGCAGCACGACCAGCAGGTCGCGGGCGCGGGCCCGGGCGTCGGACGGGGCGTCGACCACGCGCAGCACCAGCCACATCGCGACGGCGAGCGCGCACACCACCCAGGCGGCGACGGCGTGCACGTGCGCGGTGGCCGACCAGTCGAACGGCATCCGCTCGATCTCGCTGCTGTCGCCGGCGTGCGGTCCGGAACCGGTGACGACGGTGCCCGCGGCGATCAGCACGAACGTGATCGAGAGCAGCGCCCACGACAGCTTGCGGACCGGCCCCGGCACGCGCGGCCGGGGAGCGGTGTCGCCCTCGCCGACGCGGTGCCAGCTGACGGTGGTCACCGCGATCAGCGCGGTGGCCAGGAGGAAGTGCCCGGCGACGCTGTACGGGTTGAGCCCGGTCCTGACCGTGATCCCGCCGAGCACCGCGTTGGACATCACGACGGCGAACTGGGTCCAGCCGAGCCTGGTCAGCGAGTGCCGCCACGGCTTGGCCGCGCGCGCGGCGAGGATGTACCAGCCGACGGCCGCGGAGAGCACGTACGTCAGCATCCGGTTGCCGAACTCGATGGCGCCGTGGAAGCCCTGTTCCCGGGTCGCGATCAGGCTGTCGTCCGTGCACTTGGGCCAGGTGTCGCAGCCGAGGCCCGATCCGGTCAGCCGCACGGCGCCGCCGGTGACGACGATGGCCACGCTCATGACGAGCGCCGCGAGTGCGGCCCGCCGGACGATCCGGGGTGACGGAGTCCAGCGGCCGGCGAGGTAGGTGAATGGGTTCAACACGGCGCCTATCGTATGCGGAGCCTTGTGCAAAGTTTCACGAGGGGGTGCCCGGCGCCGCGTCGGGGCCGACGACCAGGCGGAACCGGGCCCCCGCCGGATCGCCCTCCTCGTGCCACCACAGGCGCAGGCGCCAAGGGACGCCGTCCCCCGGGTAGTCGGCCGAGCCGGTGAAGCCGCGCACTAATTCCGACGCTACGTCCTCGGCTGTCCTGTTTCGCACTTCTGTGGTGCTGTGCCACGGATGGTCCTGTACGTTCCACTGCCCGTCGGGCCCGCGCACCTCGACGCGCCACACCGCGAGCCAGGGGGTGACCTCCAGCATGGTGTGCACCTGTTCGGCCCCGAGGTGCAGCCGGGCCGCGATCTCCGACTCCGGCACGCCCTGGATCCGGGCGGCCACCACGGCCTGGGGCAGCAGCCGTTCGGGCAGCAGCCGGCGCGCGCGCAGGCTGACCAGCGAGCCGAACGCCAGGAAGCGCAAGCGGAGTTCCAGCTGGCGGCCGATGTGGTCGAGCGCCTCCTCGGCGTCCCCGGACTCCGCCGCGCCCGGATCCGCGAGCAGCAGCTCGCGGAAGTCCGACTCGGCGTCCACCGCCCAGGCCACCGCGTCCTCGGCGGACCCCAGCTCCGCGAGCCGGTCCCCGAGGAAGACCTTGGCCTGGGCGAGGCCGCTCCGGTTGACGGGGTCCCGCTGGTCGAGCCCCGCCCACACCCCGACCGCGGTCCGGGTCAGGTCGCGGGCGCGCTCGCCGGCCGCCCGCTCCGTCGCGCTCGGGCCGCCGGTGGCGGACCGGCCCAGCGGGTGCCGGGGCAGCCGGGCCCCGTCGCTCAGCGGCCAGGCGAGCCACACACCGTGGTTGATCAGCCCCCGGGCGTACCAGCGGGCGAAGTCGGGGGAGTACGCCGCCGCGCGCTCGGAGCTGCGCAGCGCCTCCTCGATCGTGGCGAGGGCGCCCGCACGGTCCCCGTCGGCGAACCGCAGCGCGGCCCGGTCGGCGAGGCGCAGCCCCAGCAGGGCCGTACAGCGGGGGTCCTCCGGGTGGGTGCGCAGGGCGCCGATCAGCTCGTCCAGCAGCCGGTCGCGCTCCGCCGGCTCCACGTGCGCGTCCCCCGCCCGGACCCGCGCCCACTGCCCGTCCAGCCGAAGAACGGCCTCTCGCTCCGCCATGTCCGCCCTCCGGCGTCGTGGTCCGCGCACCTCATGGGTCGGGATCCATAGTCGCGGGAAGGCGGACCGCAGCGGAAGGGATTCACTCCCAGCGGAACAGCCGTGCCGCGGCCCCCAGGCCGAGCACGGCCCAGCCCGCCAGGACGGCGGCCGTGCCCCACGGCAGCGCGGCGCCGTCCTGGAGCACCGCGCGCAGCCCGTCGGACAGGGCCGAGATGGGCAGCAGCTCCAGTACGGAGCGGACGCCGTCCGGGAACTTCTCCAGCGGCACGATCACCCCGCCGCCGACCAGCAGCAGCAGGAAGACGAGGTTGGCGGCGGCCAGGGTCATCTCGGCCTTCAGGGTGCCGGCCATCAGCAGCCCGAGCCCGGAGAACGCGGCGGTGCCCAGCAGGACCAGCGCCAGGACCGACAGCGGGTTCCCGTGCGGGGACCAGCCCAGCGCGAGGGCGATCACCGTCAGCAGCGCGATCTGCAGCACCTCGGTGACCAGGACCGACAGCGTCTTGGCGGCCATCAGCGCCCAGCGCGGCAGCGGGGAGGCCCCGAGCCGCTTCAGTACCCCGTAGCGGCGGTCGAACCCGGTGGCGATGGCCTGGCCGGTGAAGGCGGTGGACATCACGGCGAGCGCCAGGATGCCCGGGGCCAGGAAGTCCACGGACGTGCCCGTGCCGTCCCGGCCGGCCGGCACGCTGATGATGTCGACGGCCGAGAAGAGCACCAGCAGCAGTGCCGGGATGATCACGGTGAGCAGCAGCTGCTCCCCGTTGCGCAGCAGCATCCGGGTCTCCAGTGCCGTCTGCGCGAGGATCATGCGGGAGACGGGCGCGGCCCCCGGGGCGGGGGTGAACGTGCCGGCGCTCATGCGCGCAGCTCCTTACCGGTCAGTTCCAGGAAGACGTCTTCGAGCGTGTGCCGCTCCACCGAGAGGCTGTCCGGCATCACGCCGTGCTGGGCGCACCAGGAGGCGACGGTGGCCAGCAGCTGCGGGTGGACGTCGCCGGTGACCCGGTAGACGCCCGCGGTCAGCTCGGCGGCCTCGGTGCCGTCGGGCAGTGCCTTCAGGAGCGAGCCGAGGTCGAGGGCGGGGCGGCCGGTGAAGCGCAGGGTGTTCTCTGCGCCGCCGCGGCACAGCTGCTCGGGGCTGCCGTGGGCGATGACCCGGCCCGCGTCCACGATGGCGACCTCGTCGGCGAGCTGTTCCGCCTCGTCCATGTGGTGCGTGGTGAGGACGACGGTGACCCCGTCGGCGCGCAGTTCCCGTACGAGCTCCCAGGTCGCGCGCCGGGCCTGCGGGTCGAGTCCCGCGGTGGGCTCGTCCAGGAAGACCAGCTCGGGCCGGCCGACCACGGCCATGGCCAGGGCCAGGCGCTGCTGCTGCCCGCCGGACAGCCGGCGGTAGGGGGTGCGGCCGCAGCCGCCGAGGCCGAGGCGCTCCACCAGGGGGTCCACGTCGAGCGGGTGGGCGTACAGCTTGGCCATGTGGCGCAGCATCTCGACGGCGCGGGCCCCGGAGTAGACGCCGCCGGACTGGAGCATCACGCCGATCCGCGGGCGCAGCCGGGCGGCCTGGGCCACCGGGTCGAGGCCGAGGACGCGGACGGTGCCGGCGTCGGGCCGGCGGTAGCCCTCGCAGGTCTCCACGGTGGTCGTCTTGCCCGCGCCGTTGGGGCCGAGGACCGCGGTGACGGAGGCCCTCCGGACGGTGAGGTCCAGGCCGTCCACCGCGTTCCTGGGGCCGTACCGCTTCACCAGTCCGCGGATCTCCACGGCGGGGTCGTTGCTCATGGGGGGTGAGTCTACGGAGCCGCGGGAGGGGTCCTTGGTCCCGGGGTCGAAGGGTCACGGGCCCGCTCATTCATGACCTTTTCGAGCCGTACGGGGGCCGGCGCGGGCCTAGCGTCGAAGGGTGGACAGCATCGCGCGGAACGTCGAAGCCACCTCGGGGCAGGCCGAGCACAAGGCCCACGACCTCGGGCACCCGCCGCGGTACTTCGTCTCGGCGATGCTGGCGGGCGCGTACATCGGCATCGGCGAGGTGCTGCTGCTGGTCGCGGTCTCGCCGTTCGTCGCCCAGGGCTCGGCGGCGGTGAAGCTGCTGGAGGGGGCGCTCTTCCCGGTGGCCCTGACCATCGTGATGTTCGCCGGCGCCCAGCTGTTCACGAGCAACGTGATGGTGATGCTGGTCGGCGCCCTGTCCGGCCGGACCGGGGTCCGGGCCCTGGTCTCGTCGTGGACGCTCTCGCTGGCCGGGAACCTCGCGGGGGCCTTCGCCTTCGGCGCGATGGTGCACGCCTCCGGCGTGACCTCGTCACCGTCCGCCCGGGCCATGCTCACGGAGATGGTCCACGGGAAGACGGCCCTGGGCGGCGGTCAGCTCTTCTGGCGGGCCGTGCTGTGCAACATGCTGGTCTGCCTGGCGGTCTGGATGTTCACCCGGGCCCGGGGTGACGCCGCCAAAATCTTCGTCCTGTGGCTGCCGGTGGCGGTCTTCGTGGCCGTGGGATTCGAACACTGCGTCGCGAACATGGCTCTTTTCAGCCTCGCGATCCTGGATGGATCAGTCGGTTTCGGTGATCTTTTCCGGAACCTGATGTTTACCGTGCCGGGGAACGTCGTGGGCGGAGGATTGCTGGTGGGAGCCGTGTACTGGTTCACGGGAGGGTCCCGGCGAGAGGACGGAACGTGTTCCTCCGAATAGGTTTTGATAACGCTGCGTCGACAAATTAGGTAACCCTTAGTGATGGAGGCCACCAGGTGTGGTCGCCGTCACCGCTTGTCGCACAGCGGTTAATTACGCAACAATAGCGTTGTGAAATACGGCGAACGGCAGATCGAGACCCCCCAGGGGGAGCTCGCCACCGGGGAGCGGTCAACCCGCAACCGGGTGGCGCGGTCCATCCTGGACCACGGTCCGTCCACCGTCGCCGACCTCGCCAAGCGCCTCGGCCTCACCCAGGCCGCCGTGCGCCGCCACCTCGACACGCTCGTCGCCGACGACGTGGTCGCACCCCGGGAGCAGCGCGTGTACGGCACGCGCGCCCGGGGCCGGCCCGCCAAGGCCTTCGCGCTGACCGACTGCGGCCGCGACGCCTTCGACCAGTCCTATGACACCCTCGCCGCGGAAGCCCTGCGCTGGATCGCGCAGTCCGTCGGCGGCGGGGAACAGGGAGAGGCGGCGGTCGCCGCCTTCGCACGGTCGCGGATGGAGACGCAGGCGCAGGCTTACCGGGACGCCGTGGAAGCGGCCGCCCCGGAGGACCGCACGGAGGCCCTGGCCAAGGCGTTGACCGTGGACGGGTACGCTGCTACGGCGAAGAGCGCTCCCGGTCCGCACAGCGGTGAACAGCTCTGCCAGCACCACTGCCCGGTCGCACATGTAGCCGAGCAGTTCCCGCAGCTCTGCGAGGCGGAGACCGAGGTCTTCTCCCGCCTGCTCGGGACACATGTGCAGCGCCTCGCCACGATCGCCCACGGCGACGGAGTGTGCACGACGTTCATTCCGCGCAGCGCGAGCGCACCACAGACCGACACATCAGCATCTGCACGTACGGCCGGGAGGAACCCCGCATGACCACGGAGACTGCTCACCCTGAGCTCGATGGCCTGGGCACCTACGAATACGGCTGGGCCGACTCCGACGTGGCCGGCTCCGCTGCCAAGCGGGGTCTGTCCGAGGAGGTCGTCCGCGACATCTCTGCGAAGAAGTCCGAGCCGGAGTGGATGCTGAACCTCCGCCTCAAGGGCCTCAAGCTGTTCGGCAAGAAGCCCATGCCCAACTGGGGTTCCGACCTCTCGGGCATCGACTTCGACAACATCAAGTACTTCGTGCGTTCCACCGAGAAGCAGGCCGCTTCGTGGGAGGACCTGCCGGAGGACATCAAGAACACGTACGACAAGCTCGGCATCCCCGAGGCGGAGAAGCAGCGCCTCGTCGCGGGCGTCGCGGCCCAGTACGAGTCCGAGGTCGTCTACCACCAGATCCGCGAGGACCTGGAGGAGCAGGGCGTCATCTTCCTCGACACGGACACCGCGCTCAAGGAGCACCCCGAGCTCTTCCAGGAGTACTTCGGCACGGTCATCCCGGTCGGCGACAACAAGTTCGCGTCGCTGAACACCGCGGTGTGGTCCGGCGGCTCCTTCATCTACGTCCCCAAGGGCGTGAAGGTCGACATCCCGCTCCAGGCCTACTTCCGGATCAACACGGAGAACATGGGCCAGTTCGAGCGGACGCTGATCATCGTCGACGAGGACGCGTACGTCCACTACGTCGAGGGCTGCACCGCCCCGATCTACTCCTCGGACTCGCTGCACAGCGCCGTGGTGGAGATCATCGTGAAGAAGGGCGGCCGCTGCCGCTACACGACCATCCAGAACTGGTCGAACAACGTCTACAACCTGGTCACCAAGCGCGCCGTGGCGTACGAGGGCGCGACCATGGAGTGGGTCGACGGCAACATCGGTTCCAAGGTCACCATGAAGTACCCGGCCGTCTACCTGATGGGCGAGCACGCCAAGGGCGAGACCCTCTCCATCGCCTTCGCGGGCGAGGGCCAGCACCAGGACGCCGGCTCCAAGATGGTCCACATGGCGCCGAACACCTCCTCGAACATCGTCTCGAAGTCGGTGGCCCGCGGCGGCGGCCGCACCTCGTACCGCGGTCTGGTCGAGATCGGCGAGGGCGCGCACGGCTCGAAGTCCAACGTGCTGTGCGACGCGCTCCTGGTCGACACGATCTCCCGCTCCGACACGTACCCCTACGTGGACGTCCGCGAGGACGACGTGTCCATGGGTCACGAGGCGACCGTCTCCAAGGTCTCCGACGACCAGCTCTTCTACCTGATGAGCCGCGGACTGACCGAGTTCGAGGCCATGGCGATGATCGTGCGCGGCTTCGTCGAGCCGATCGCCCGCGAGCTCCCCATGGAGTACGCGCTGGAGCTCAACCGGCTGATCGAGCTGCAGATGGAGGGTTCGGTCGGCTAGTCCCCGACCGCCCCGCGCATCCGCAGCGGATTCTTCGACGTAGGCACGCTTTACAAGAGAGTGAGCAAGACGACAGCCATGGCTGAGGCTCAGAACATTCCGGCGGGTTCCACCACTGCCGGCGCGATCGCGGTGGCCGCCGAGTCCACCGTCGCCACCCGGATGAGCGCGCCCCCGTCCTTCGACGTGGCCGACTTCCCGGTTCCGAACGGCCGCGAGGAGGAGTGGCGGTTCACCCCGCTCGCCCGCCTCAAGGGCCTGCACGACGGCACCGCGGTCGCCAACGGCACCATGAAGGCCCAGATCGACGCGCCCGACGTGGTGACGGTCGAGTCGGTGGAGCGCGGCGACGCGCGCATCGGCAAGGCCGGCACCCCGGTGGACCGGATCGCCGCCCAGGCGTTCTCGTCCTTCGCCAAGGCCACGGTCGTCACCGTGCCCAAGGAGGCCGTCCTGACCGAGCCGGTGCGCGTCGCGCTCCACGGCGAGGGCGGCACGACCTTCGGCCACACGGTCTTCGACGTCCAGGCGTTCGCCGAGGCCGTCGTCGTCATCGACCACACCGGTGACGGCGTGCGCGCCGCCAACGTCGACTTCCTCGTCGGCGACGGCGCCAAGCTGACCGTCGTGTCCGTGCAGGACTGGGACGACACCGCCGTCCACGTGTCCCAGCACAACGCGCTGATCGGCCGTGACGCGACCTTCAAGTCGATCGTCGTCACCTTCGGCGGCGACCTGGTCCGGCTGCACCCGCGCGTGACCTACGCCGGCCCCGGCGGCGAGGCCGAGCTCTTCGGCCTGTACTTCACGGACGCCGGACAGCACCAGGAGCACCGCCTCCTGGTCGACCACAGTGCCCCGCACTGCAAGTCGAACGTGGTCTACAAGGGCGCGCTCCAGGGCCAGGACGCCCACGCGGTCTGGATCGGTGACGTGCTCATCGAGAAGACCGCCGAGGGCACCGACACCTACGAGATGAACCGCAACCTCGTCCTCACGGACGGCGCGCGGGTCGACTCGGTGCCGAACCTGGAGATCGAGACCGGCGAGATCGTCGGCGCCGGCCACGCCTCCGCGACCGGCCGCTTCGACGACGAGCAGCTCTTCTACCTCCAGTCCCGCGGCATCCCGGCCGACGAGGCCCGCCGCCTGGTCGTGCGCGGCTTCTTCGCCGAGCTCGTCCAGCAGATCGGTGTCGACGACATCGAAGAGCGCCTGCTCTCCAAGATCGAGACCGAGCTCCAGGGTTCCGTCTGATGAACTACGTCAAGGCCTGTGCACTGAGCGAGCTGGAAGCGGACACCCCCAAGCGGGTCGAGCTCGACGGCACGCCGGTGTCCATCGTCTCCACCGAGGGGGAGGTGTTCGCGATCAACGACATCTGCTCGCACGCGAACGTGTCCCTCTCGGAGGGCGAGGTCGAGGACTGCATGATCGAGTGCTGGTTGCACGGGTCGGCCTTCGACCTGCGCACCGGAAAGCCGTCCGGCCTGCCCGCGACGCGCCCCGTACCCGTATACCCCGTAAAGATCGAAGGGGACGACGTGCTCGTCTCCCTCACCCAGGAGTCCTGAGGTATCCATGGCAACGCTTGAAATCCACGACCTGCACGTCACCGTCGAGACCGGCGACTCGGCGACTGGTGCCCGCGAGATCCTCAAGGGCGTCGACCTCACCGTCAAGCAGGGTGAGACGCACGCCATCATGGGTCCGAACGGCTCCGGCAAGTCCACCCTGGCGTACTCCCTCGCCGGTCACCCGAAGTACACCATCACCGGTGGCACCGTGACCCTCGACGGCGAAGACGTCCTGGAGATGTCCGTAGACGAGCGCGCCCGCGCCGGCCTGTTCCTCGCCATGCAGTACCCGGTCGAGGTCCCCGGCGTCTCGGTGTCCAACTTCCTCCGCACCTCGGCCACCGCCATCCGCGGCGAGGCGCCGAAGCTGCGCACCTGGGTGAAGGAGGTCAAGGCGGCCATGGAGCAGCTCTCCATGGACACCTCCTTCGCCGAGCGCAACGTGAACGAGGGCTTCTCCGGCGGTGAGAAGAAGCGTCACGAGATCCTCCAGCTGGAGCTCCTCAAGCCGAAGATCGCGATCCTCGACGAGACCGACTCCGGCCTGGACGTCGACGCCCTGCGCGTCGTCTCCGAGGGCGTCAACCGGGTCCGCGAGGGTGGCGAGGTCGGCACGCTGCTGATCACCCACTACACGCGCATCCTGCGCTACATCAAGCCCGACTTCGTTCACGTGTTCGCGAACGGCCGCATCGCCGAGTCCGGTGGCGCCGAGCTCGCCGACCAGCTGGAGGCCGAGGGTTACGACAAGTACGTGAAGGGTGGCGCGACCGCGTGACACAGCTGCCTGGCCTCCTCGACACCGAGGCGATCCGCAAGGACTTCCCCCTGCTGGATCGTGTGGTCCACGACGGGAAGAAGATCGTTTATCTGGACAACGCGGCGACTTCGCAGAAGCCGCGCCAGGTGCTCGACGCGCTGAACGAGTACTACGAGCAGCACAACGCCAACGTCCACCGCGGCGTGCACGTGCTCGCAGAGGAGGCCACGGCGCTGTACGAGGGCGCTCGCGACAAGGTCGCCGCGTTCATCAACGCTCCGAGCCGCAACGAGGTGATCTTCACCAAGAACGCCTCGGAGTCGCTCAACCTGGTCGCGAACATGCTCGGCTGGGCGGACGAGCCCTACCGGGTCGACCGCGACACCGAGATCGCCATCACGGAGATGGAGCACCACTCCAACATCGTCCCGTGGCAGCTGCTCGCGCAGCGCACCGGCGCGAAGCTGAAGTGGTTCGGCCTCACCGACGACGGCCGGCTCGACCTGTCCAACATCGAAGAGGTCATCACGGAGAAGACGAAGATCGTCTCCTTCACGCTGGTCTCCAACATCATGGGCACGGTCAACCCGGTCGAGGCGATCGTCCGGCGCGCCCAGGACGTCGGCGCGCTGGTGCTGATCGACGCCTCCCAGGCCGCTCCGCACATGCCGCTGGACGTGCAGGCCCTCGGCGCCGACTTCGTGGCCTTCACCGGCCACAAGATGTGCGGCCCGACCGGCATCGGCGTCCTGTGGGGCCGCCAGGAGCTGCTGGAGGACCTGCCGCCGTTCCTCGGCGGCGGCGAGATGATCGAGACCGTGTCGATGCACGCCTCGACGTACGCCCCGGCGCCCCACAAGTTCGAGGCCGGTACGCCCCCGATCGCCCAGGCCGTCGGCCTCGGCGCGGCCGTGGACTACCTGACCGCGATCGGCATGGACAAGATCGCCGCGCACGAGCACGCGATCACGGAGTACGCGGTCAAGCGCCTCCTGGAGGTGCCCGACCTGCGGATCATCGGCCCCACCACGGCCGAGGACCGCGGCGCCGCGATCTCGTTCACGCTCGGTGACATCCACCCGCACGACGTCGGCCAGGTTCTGGACGAGCAGGGCATCGCGGTCCGCGTGGGACACCACTGCGCGCGCCCGGTCTGCCTGCGGTACGGAATTCCTGCGACGACGCGGGCGTCTTTCTACCTGTACTCCTCTCCGGCCGAGGTCGACGCGCTGATCGACGGCCTGGAGCACGTACGTAACTTCTTCGGATGACGAAGGACACGACGAAGGTGTTGGGGCCGCAGTGAAGCTGGATTCGATGTACCAGGAACTGATCCTGGACCACTACAAGCACCCGCACGGGCGCGGCCTGCGCGACGGCGACGCCGAGGTGCACCACGTCAACCCGACCTGCGGTGACGAGATCACGCTGCGCGTGAAGTACGACGGCGAGACGCTGACCGACGTCTCCTACGAGGGCCAGGGCTGCTCCATCAGCCAGGCCAGCGCGTCCGTGCTGAACGAGCTGCTCGTCGGCAAGGAGCTGGCCGAGGCGCGGAAGATCCAGGACGTGTTCCTGGAGCTGATGCAGTCCAAGGGCAAGCTGGAGCCGACCGAGGAGATGGAGGAGGTGCTGGAGGACGCGGTCGCGTTCGCCGGCGTCTCCAAGTATCCGGCGCGTGTGAAATGTGCTCTGCTGAGCTGGATGGCGTGGAAGGACGCGACGGCCCAGGCTCTGGGCAGCGCGGAGAGGGAGACGGCATGACCGACAACGCGACGCCCGAGGCGTCGATCAAGCCGGCCACCGAGGAGGAGGTCCGCGAGGCCCTCTACGACGTGGTCGACCCCGAGCTGGGCATCGACGTCGTCAACCTGGGCCTGATCTACGGGATCCACGTCGACGACGCGAACATCGCCACCCTCGACATGACGCTGACGTCGGCGGCCTGCCCGCTGACGGACGTCATCGAGGACCAGGCGAAGTCGGCGACGGACGGCATCGTCAACGAACTTCGCATCAACTGGGTCTGGATGCCCCCGTGGGGTCCGGACAAGATCACGGACGACGGTCGTGAGCAGCTTCGCGCGCTCGGCTTCAACGTCTGATCGACGCTCGCGCGTGAGGGCCCCCGGCACGGTCGTGCCGGGGGCCCTCCCTGCTTTCCGGCCGGTGCTCCTCCGGCGCGTTCTCCCGGCCGCTGTTCTCCGGGTGGACGGGCGCCGTGCACCGGGAGTTGGCCGGGGTGGCCGAATCTTCTCGACGGCCGTCACGACGTGACGCAGCACTGGAGAGGACCCCCTGTGACCGTTCGCCTTTCACCGGCCCGCCGTCTGGGCGCCGCGGGAGCCGCGGGAGCCGCGGCCCTGCTCGTCGCGGGGCTGGGCGCCCCCGCGCACGCCGCCGGGTACGCCGACCCGACGATCTCGCTGTCCGCCACGCACCTCAGCGGCGCGGTGGGCGCGTACGGCGACCCGTCCGTGACGGTGGACGTCGAGCAGGCCGGGATGCCGGCCGGCCTGCTGCGGCTGAGGGTGGTGTCGTCCACGAACCCCGCGGTGGCGGGCGCGGGCGACGTGCGGCAGGAGCGGACCCGGACGGGTGACCGGACCTTGACCGTGCGGGCCCGGGCGCAGGGGTACACCGACCTGGTCCTGGAGGTGACCGGCCGCGGCGGGAAGACCGCCACCGCGACGCTGTCCTACGCGGCGTCGGCGCGGGTCGCCGGATCGCCGGCCACCCGCTACCTCACCGGCTCCTCGGACGCCTCCGCCGCGATCGACGCGGGCGGCGGGCACGTACTGGTGGCCGACGACGAGTCCAACGTGCTGCGGCTGTACGACCGTTCCCGCTCGGGAGCGCCGGTGAAGACCTGGGACCTCGGCCCCGCCCTGGGCTGGAAGAAGGAGGCCGACATCGAGGCGGCCGCCCGGGTGGGCGACACGGTCTACTGGACGGGATCGCTCGGCAACAACAAGGACGGCAAGTACAAGGCGGAGCGCAACACCGTCTTCACCACCACGATCACCGGGTCGGGCGCCGCCACCGAGGTCACCTTCGCCGCCGCCTACAAGGGCCTGCGCGAGGACCTGGTCGCCTGGGACGCGGCACACGGCAACCGCTACGGCTTCGCGGCCGGGACCGCGAACGGTCAGGTGCCCAAGCAGATCGACGGGTTCAACGTGGAGGGGCTGGAGTTCGCCCCGGGCTCCACGACCACGGCCTACCTGGGCTTCCGGGCGCCGCTGGCCCCGGCGGTCCCGGGCGGCAGGGCGCTGATCGTGCCGGTCACCAACATCGACCGGGTCCTGGCGGGCGGAGCGAAGGCCGTCTTCGGCGAGCCCGTCGAGATGGACCTCGGAGGCCTGGCCGTCCGGGACCTCCGCAAGAACGCGGCCGGGCAGTACCTGATCCTCGCCGGCTCGTTCGCGGCCGACGACAACTCCGACCCGTACGCGCTCTACCAGTGGGACGGCGTCCCCGGCCACGCCCCCAAGAAGCGGGCCGACCTGCCGACCACGGACCCCGGCGGCTGGGAGGCCGTGGTGAACGTGCCCGACCTGCGCCGGCCCGGTGCCCGCGTCCAGCTGATCACCGACAGCGGCTCGGCCGACCTGTACGGCGACGGCACCGAGGCCAAGGACCTCGACCACGCCGAGTGGAAGAAGGCGCGGGCGGCCTGGTTCACCCTGAGGTGATCCGGGCGTCCCCCCGGGTTCTGTGTGTACGGTCGTACGCAACGTTGTGTACGCTCGTACACATGCCCTACGTACTGCTCGCCGCGGCCATCGCCGCCGAGGTCGCCGGAACCACCGCCATGAAGTACAGCGACGGGTTCACGAAACTGTGGCCGTCGCTGGGCACGCTGCTGGGGTACGCCATCGCCTTCACCCTGCTCGCCCAGACGCTGAAGACGATGTCGGTCGGCACGGCCTACGCGATCTGGGCGGGCGTCGGAACGGCCGCCATCGCCGCCATCGGCATGCTGTTCCTGGGGGAGGCGGCGAGCGCCGCGAAGATCTGCGGCATCGCGCTGGTGATCGGCGGGGTGGTCCTGCTCAACCTCGGCGGGGCGGCGCACTGATGGCCCCGGGCGCCCGCAGGTACGACCCCGGCCGCCGGCAGCGGATCGTCGACGCGGCCATCCGGGTGGTCGGGGCCAAGGGCATCGCGGGGCTCAGCCACCGCAGCGCGGCCGCCGAGGCCGACGTGCCGCTGGGGTCGACCACGTACCACTTCAGGACCCTGGACGACCTGCTCGTCGCGGCGCTGCACCAGGCCAACGAGGGCTTCGCGCGGGCCGTGGAGGACTCCGGGACCCTGGCCGACCCGGACGCCGACCTCGCGCAGGCGCTGGCCCGGCTGCTGGGCGAGTTCCTGACGGCCGACCGGGGCCGGGCGCGGCTGGAGTACGAGCTGTACCTGGAGGCCCTGCGGCGCCCCGCGCTGCGCCCGGTGGCCGCCCAGTGGTGCGAGGCGGTGGCCCGGGCGCTGGAGGTCCGGACGGATCCGGTGACGGCGCGGGCGCTGGTGGCGGTGGTGGACGGCATCGGCCTGCAGGTGCTGCTCACGGACGCGGAGTACGACGAACCGTACGCGCGCGAGGTCCTGGGGCGGGTTCTGGGCCGGGGCTGAGGCGGGGGCGGCCGGCGCGGTGGACGTACGGGGCGGGGGTCCGGCCCTGTACGGGGCGCGGGTCCGGCCCTGCTCGGCCCTGCTCGGCCCGGCGCGGCCCGGCGCGGCCCGGGTCCGGGCTCCCCGCCCCGGTCCGGGGTCCCGGCGGCGGTCCGCGGTCGTGCGGAGCGCCGGGTGAGTGTTCCGTGCACCTTCCCGTGCGGGGGACACGGACCGGCACATGAGACCGGTTCGCGACCGCGGCCCGTCGCCGGTTAGGTTTCGGGCATGACTGCTACGCGTACCACCGGCGCCGTCGCCGCCGGACTTGCCACCATCACCGCCGACGGCACCGTCCTCGACACCTGGTTCCCCGCCCCCCAGCTGGTCGCCGAGCCCGGCCCGGCCGGCACCGAGCGCCTCACCGCCGAGCAGGCCGTGGAGCTGCTCGGCGCCACCGCTCCGAAGGCGGTCCGCTCGGACGCGGTCCGCGGCGTCGAGGTCGTAGCCGTCCGCACCGTCATCGCCTCCCTCGACGACAAGCCGCTGGACGCGCACGACGCGTACCTGCGCCTGCACCTGCTCAGCCACCGCCTGGTCAAGCCGCACGGCCAGAACCTCGACGGGGTCTTCGGCCTGCTCGCCAACGTCGCCTGGACCTCGCTCGGCCCCGTCGCGGTCGACCAGGTCGAGACGGTCCGCCTCAACGCGCGCGCCGAGGGCCTGCACCTCCAGGTCACCTCGATCGACAAGTTCCCGCGGATGACGGACTACGTGGCCCCCAAGGGCGTGCGCATCGCCGACGCCGACCGCGTCCGCCTCGGCGCGCACCTCGCCGAGGGCACCACCGTGATGCACGAGGGCTTCGTCAACTTCAACGCCGGGACCCTGGGCACCTCCATGGTCGAGGGCCGCATCTCCGCGGGCGTCGTGGTCGGTGACGGCTCCGACATCGGCGGCGGCGCGTCCACCATGGGCACCCTGTCGGGCGGCGGCAAGCAGATCATCTCCATCGGCGAGCGCACCCTGATCGGCGCCGAGGCGGGGGTGGGCATCGCGCTGGGCGACGAGTGCGTCGTCGAGGCCGGCCTCTACGTGACCGCGGGCACCCGCGTCACCCTTCCGGACGGCCAGATCGTCAAGGCGCTGGAGCTCTCCGGCGCGAACAACATCCTCTTCCGCCGCAACTCGGTGACCGGCGCCGTCGAGGCCCGCCCGTACAAGGCGGCCTGGGGCGGCCTGAACGAGGTCCTGCACAGCCACAACTGACGCACCACCGCCGGGGGCCGCGGCCGGACCGCCGCTCCCGGGGCCGGTGCCGAAACGCCACTGAGCGCCCTCCCGCAGTCCGGGAGGGCGCTCAGCGGCGTTTTCACGGCCCGGGCGGAGCCGCGGGTCGGCCTGTGGTCCAGCGCGGCTAGCGCAGGGGGATCGTGCGGATCAGGCCCGCGAAGGCCTGCTGCTCCGCCTCCGTCAGCTCCACCGACTCCATCGGGTGCGCCGCGGAAGTGCGCTGCGCCGGGATGGCCGACAGGCCGTCGAAGGCGCCGGGCTCCGGGTGGTGGAAACGGCTGTCCCACAGCATGTGTCCGAGGCCGACGACCCAGACGAGAGCGGCCACGAACAGGACGGCGAGGCCAATTTCCTGGGCGAGGGAGATGGAGGGGAACACGCGGTCCTCCAGGGAGAGCGGGCGGTACAAGGCGGTACAAGACCGGGCGTGCAGACACTCAACACCACAACCGGCAGATTCGGTAGGGATGTGTCGAGCGTCACGCCAGGGCCGAAAGTCCCCAACTCGCCCGCGAAGGGCAGGAAGGGGACGCCGTCCCCGCAGGCCGTGACGGGGTCGCGGCGTGGCAGGGGGCCCGGCCGCCGGGGTACCCCCCCTCATGGCGGTCGGGGGAGCCGGCCGGGCCCGCTGCGGTCCGGTGGTTACGGACGGAAGCGCAGCACCTGCGGGTCGTGGTCGCTGTTCTGGGCCGAGAACTCCGCGTTGATGTGCACGCTGTCGTACGTGAAGTTCTTGATCGCCGGGCTGGTCAGGATCTGGTCCAGCACCTGCGCGTTGCCCTGGTAGACGTACGAGTACCGCTCGGCCTTCGGCAGCGACTTGACGGCCGGGTACAGGGCCCCGCCGACCGTCAGCGCGTTCGTCGTCGCCGAGAACTCGAAGTCGTTGATGTCACCGAGGACCAGGACGTTCGCGTTCTTCTCGGCCGCGAGGATCTCCTTCACGAAGCCGTTCACGGACTGCGCCTGCAGCAGCCGCTTCGCCTCCGAGGAACGCACCGGCGGCTGGTGGTGCGAGGTCAGGCCCTCGTCGCCGCCCTTGGAGCCGAAGTGGTTGGCGATCACGAAGACCGTCTTGCCGCGGAAGGTGAACTCGCCGGCCAGCGGCTTGCGGCTGTCCGCCCACGCCGGGTTCGCGGGGTCGATGCGGCCGGGGGAGTGGGTCAGGGCGGCCTTGCCCTTCTCCTTGACCACGCCGGTCGCCGTCACCGCGTCGCCCGGGGCGCGCTCGGTGAAGGAGACCCGCGCCGGGTTGTAGAGGAACACCTGGCGGATGTTGCCGCCGGGCTCGCCGCCGTCCTTCTTGTCCTCCGGGTCGACGGTCCGCCACTGGTAGGCCGGGCCGCCCGCCGCGGTGATGGCCGCGGTGAACTTCGCGAGCGTCTGCCCGGCCGACACCGTGCCGTCGTTCTTGGCGCCGTTGTCGTCCTGGATCTCCTCCAGGGCGAGGATGTCGGGGGAGGCCAGGTTCTCCACGACCGCCTTGGCGAGCGCGTCGAACTTCTCCTGCGGGTCGGTCGGGTCGAGGTTCTCGACGTTGTACGTGGCCACCGCGAGCTCGTTCGAGGCCTGCGCCTTGGTCTTCTCGGGGGCGAGGGTGCCCGCCTTGACCGTGCCGAGCGTGCGGGCCACCAGGGTGTAGCCGCCGAACTGGTTGAAGTCCAGCGGTCCTTCGGTGGTGCCGGTCAGCCGGTCGCCGACGTTGGCCACCGGGAAGGGCTGCTGCGCGAGGGGCGCGAGCTGCTGGATCTGGAGGCGGCCGGTGTTCTGGGACTCGTACGAGCCGTAGACCGTCCCGCCGCGCTTGGCCTGGTTCTCCCAGCCCTTCACCGTGACCCACAGCTCCGCGTACGGGTCGGTGGCGCCGACGACGCGCGAGGTGCCGATGCGGACGTTCATCCCCTCGAGGGATTCGTAGTGGTCCAGCGCGTAGCGGGAGGGCTCCAGGGTCAGGCCGTTGATGCTGCCGCCGGCGGCCGGGTCGCCGGCCGGGGCGTACTCGGCGGGGACCGTGTACTCGTTGATCGCGGTGGCCTCGGGCAGGGCGTTGCCCGAGGAGACCACGGTGACGACGGGCTTGGAGATCTGGGTGACGGACTGGTTGCCGGAGGCGGCCCCGCCGGGGACGTACTCGCCGACCGTGCCCGAGACCTTGACCGCGTCGCCCACGGCGACGGTCGGGACCGAGCTGGTGAAGACGAACACGCCTTCGCTCGTCGCGTCGTTGTCGTCGGCGTCCGGGTCCTGGATCCAGAAACCGCGCGAGCCGTACGTGCGCACGCCCGTCACGACGCCCTCGACGTCCGCGACCGACTGACCGTTGAGCGGGGATATCCGGGTGGTGCCCTGGACGTCGTGGATGCGTATCGGATCGGCGGCGGCGCCGCCCTCGGCCGCGTCGGCGGAGCCCACGAGCAGGCCGGTGGCCAGGGCGGTGGCGACGAGGGCCGCGACGGCGGCGGAACGGGGATGCGAGGAGCGCATGGTCAGGGACTCCGGTGTGGGATGAGGGAACGGAGGGAGGTGCGGCGCGAAGACGTCCGGGGAGTTTGCGGCTCCCGATACATCTACGCGCGTCAATTTCCTGTGTGGCCAGCAAAGTTGTCAAGGGGTCCAGGGAATACGACAGCTGACTGTGTGATGAACCAAAGGCGCAGGCCCGCCGGACGAGCCCGAAATGCGTCTACGCTGGGACGCCGTACGGGGGCCGCGACCGCCCCGGAGCGGCCGGGTCCGCCCGCCCGGCCGGACCGACCGCCGTACCCGTCCGGCCCGGCCGGCCATCACGGCCCGCCCCACCGCGTCCGCGAGGAGAACCACCCCATGTCCGCAGAGCCGCACTCCACTCTGCCGCCGGTCCGGCTGCACTCCGACGCGGAACTGGCCGGAGCCGCCCTGGCGGCCCCGCTGTTCGCGCGCGCCGTACGGCTGGCCCGCTGGGCCGGGCCCGCCACCCGGGTCGACGTCGGCGGCGAACTCGTCGTCGAGCAGCTGCCCGAGGCCGCCGCGGCCCTCAGACTCGACGCCGGCGACGCGGACTCCGCCATGTACGCGAGCCAGGCGTGGCGGGTGGCCGTGGACACCGGGCTGGTCGACGTGACCGAGCCGGAGGACGACGGGGCCGACCTCCCCGCGGCGGGCGCGGACGCCTCCGGTGCGATCGCCGCCGGTACGGGCACGGACGCCGCCGGGGCCGGGGAGAACGGGCTCGCGGCGCACCACGGCACTGCCGCGCCCGGCGAGGACCTGGCGCTCGTGACGGGCGGCACGCCCGGCGACGTCCTCGACCTCTGGCTGGCGGCCCTGGACACCGTCCTCGCGGACGCGGCGGTGCCCGACCTGGACGACCTCGTCGACGCGCTGGACGCGGGCGGTGACATCGACTTCGACCGACTGGACTGGAACCCGGGCCGCGAGGCGGACTTCCTCGACGGGGTCCTCGCCAACCTCTACCTGCTCACCGTCGCCGAGGGCGGCGCCGCGGACGGGCCGGTCCCGCTGCCCGTGCTCGCCGCGTCCATGGTGGTGCCCGACGACATGGGCGAGCCGACCGACGCCGTACTGGAGCAGGTCTCCGACGCGATGATGCGCCTCGACGACCAGTTCCGGCAGCTGGAGCCCATCGGGCTGGTCGAGTTCCGTCCCGTCGACGAGGAGCTGATGGCGGAGGCGGACGACACGGACATCGCGGCCGGGCACTCCGGCGACGGGGACGGCGACGCGGACGAGGACGTGTCCCGCTACGGCATGGTCCGCCTGACACCGCTGGGCCTCTACGGGGTGCGCGCCCGGATGCTGGAGGCCGGCGTCGACGCCCCCGCCGTCGGCGACCTGGCCGACAAGGGCGCGGACGCGCTGCTCGACGCGGTCTCCTTCTACCCCGAGGGCGCCGCGCAAGCCGAGATGGAGCAGTGGCTGAGCGGCCGCGAACTGCCCGCGGCCGTCGCCGAACTGCTCGCCGCCGCCCGCGGCGGGGACGAGGCCGCCCCGCTGCGCCGGCTGCGCTGCCAGCAGGCCCTCGCGCCCGCCGGGCCGGAGGCGGAGGGGGCGGTCCGCGCCGTACTGGACGACCCGGAGCTCGGCGGGCTCGCCCGGGTCTGGCTGGCCGAGCGCGGGGCGGCCGACGTGCCGGCGCCGGACGCGGCCCTGGTGTTCTGGCTGACGGTCGACACGATCGCGGCGCAGCTCGCCGCGGACGGCGAGACGCAGGAGCTGCCGCTCCTGATGGAGACCCTGACCGCCCATCACGCGGGATTCTTCGAGAAGGCGTGGCGGGTGGAGCACCCGGCGACCGCCTCCGTACTGGAGGCGATGGGCCGGATGCACCCGGACAAGAAGGCGGCGAAGGAGGCCCGCAAGGCCGCCTTCAAGGCCCGGTCCCGCCAGGCCTGAGCCAACGGGCCTTCCCGGGCGGGGGCGCGGGGAGGCGCGAACGGGGGACGCGCCGGACGGGAGCCGGGCGTGCGCCGGCGATCCGGGGCGGTCCGGGGCGGTCCTGGGGACGGTCCGGTCCGGGAGGCGGTCCGGTCCGGGAGGCCGTCCGGGCCGGCGAGCGGCGACAACGCGCCGTTTCCCGGGGCGGAGTTCGCCATTCCGGCCCCCGGCAAGGGCCCGGTCCGTCTTCGTGGGTAGTTCAGCCGCCGTTCACGTGCGGGCGGGAGCGTGTGCGCCGACGACCGCACGACAGGCGCACCACCTCCCCACCCTGGAGACCCGATGCCGCTCACCCGCAGAGACTTCACCGCCCGCACCGTGATCGCCGGAGCGGGAGTCGCGCTCACCGGGACGGTCGGCGCCCTGGCCACGGCGCCGGGCGCCCTCGCCGCCGACGACGGCGCGCTCCGCGACGCGGACGGAAAGCCCTGCGAGCCCGGCTACGGACCGCTCGTCCCCGACCCGGCCGGAATCCTCGCCCTTCCGGCCGGATTCCGCTACCGGGTGATCACCCACAGCGGGGTGACGCGACTGGAGTCCGGGGAGACCACCCCTTCGAACCACGACGGCACCGCCGCCTTCGAGGGGCCCCGCGGGGTCACCCTGCTCGTCAACAACCACGAGCTCAAGGGCAGGCGCGAGACCTGGCCCCGCCCCGTCCCGCTCGCCGAGGGGCTCGTCTACGACCCGGCCGCGGCCGGGGGCTGCACGGTCGTCGAGGTCCGGCGCGGCGGCGAGGTCGCCGAATGGGTGGGCATCGCCGGTACGTCGACCAACTGCGCGGGCGGCGCCACCCCGTGGGGCACCTGGCTGACCTGCGAGGAGAACTCCGACCTCGCCGGCAGGAACGGCATGACCAAGGACCACGGCTACGTCTTCGAGGTCGACCCGCACGACCGGCGCGCCAACCGCGACCCGCGGCCCGTGAAGGCCTTCGGGCGCTACGACCACGAAGCCGTGGTCATCGACCCGCGCCAGGGCCACGCCTACCTGACGGAGGACGCCTCCGGCCCCAACGGGCTGTTCTACCGCTGGACCCCGCCCCGCGGCTTCCGGCACGGGCGCGGCGTGCTCCGTACGCTCGCCGACGACGCCGGGGTGCTGCAGGCCGCCAAGTGCATCGACCGTACGGGCCGGTTCGTCGACGACCTCTCGCGCGCGACGCGGATCGGAACCGTCTACGGGGTCGACTGGGTGGACGTGCCGGACCGGGACGCGCGGACCGTGCCGGTGCGCGGGCAGTTCGCGGACGGTGTCGTGACGCGCGGCCGCAAGCTGGAGGGCATGTGGTGGGCCGACGGCGGCGCGTACTTCGTCTCGTCCTACGCGCGTGCGGAGAGCCCGGGCACCGCGCACGACGGCCAGGTGTGGTTCTACGACCCCAAGCGGCGGACGGTCCGGCTGACGGTCCTGATCGGGGTGAACGCCGACCCGGCGGCGGACGGCGGCTACGACGGCCCCGACAACATCACCGTGTCGCCGTACGGCGGGCTGGTCATCGCGGAGGACGGGTCGGGGCTGCAGCACCTCTTCGGCGCGACCGACTCCGGCCGGACGTACCCGCTGGCGCGCAACGAGCTGAACATCGGGTCGGCGGAGGATCCGGAGTACTCGGAGTTCACGGGCGTCTGCTTCTCACCGGACGGGCGCACGCTGTACGCCAACCTCCAGGACCCGGGGATCATGCTGGCCGTCACCGGCCCGTGGCGGCGCGGGCACTGACCGCGGTTCTGCCGACGGGACACGAGCCTGCCGGCCGGGCGGGACACGGGCCTGTCGCGCGCACCCTCGGGGAGCCCCGTCGAAGGAGCCGCCTCGGAGGGCCGGGGGGCCGCCGCATCGGACGGCCCGCCGGCTCACTGGGCTGCGGAGACCTCCGCGCGGGAGGCGACGGACCACTCGGCGAGGAGGAATTCATACGCCTCGGAGGGCCACTCGCCGCCCACACCGGTCTCGACGAGGTGCCGGATCGCCTCGTTCGCCTCTGAGGCGGACGGGCGGGCCGGACCCGCGGGTGTGAGTGACTCGTGCATGAGTCCAAGGCTACGGGCGGGCACTGACAGCCACCTCCGGATTACGCGTGGCTTCCATCACCCGCTGCGCTCCCCGGTGGCACCATGTGCCCGCCCACCTGCTCAGAGTGCCTGCGCGCCGGGCTTGACCATGCCGCGCACTGTGCGCGACTTCACAAAGTCGCCGATCGCCGTCATCTCCCACTCGCCGGTGAACTGCTTGATGAGCTTCGCCATCATCACGCCGGTCTGCGGCTCGGCGCCCGTGAGGTCGAAGCGGACCAGCTCCTCGCCGCTCGCCGCGTCGATCAGGCGGCAGTAGGCCTTGGCGACCTCGCTGAACTTCTGGCCGGAGAAGGAGTTGACGGTGAAGACCAGGCCCGTCGCGTCGGCGGGCAGACGTCCGAGGTCCACGACGATGACCTCGTCGTCGCCCGCGCCCTCTCCGGTCAGGTTGTCACCGGAGTGCTTGACGGCGCCGCCGAGGATGGACAGCTTGCCGAAGTAGCAGCTGTCGATGTGGTTGCGCTGCGGGCCGTACGCGATGACGGAGGCGTCGAGGTCGATGTCCTTGCCGCGGAACGCGGGCTCCCAGCCCAGACCCATCTTGACCTGGGACAGGAGCGGGCGGCCGCCCTTGACCAGGGAGACGGTCTGGTTCTTCTGGAGGTTGACCCGGCCCTTGTCGAGGTTGATCTTCCCGGCGCCGGGGGCGGCAGCGGGGGCGGCCGGAGCGGCGGCGGGGACCGGCGCTGCCGGGGCGGGCGTCGTCGCACCGCCGAGCCACGGGGAGACGGGGTGGGCCGAAGGCTGGGCGGCCGGCGCCGGCGGCGCGGGCGGGGCGACCGGGGCCGCCGCCGCGGGGGCCGGCTCCTCCTCCACGGAGACGCCGAAGTCGGTGGCGATGCCGGCGAGGCCGTTCGCGTAGCCCTGGCCGACCGCGCGGACCTTCCACACGCCGCCGCGCTGGTAGACCTCGACGACGACGAGCGCGGTCTCGGTGCCCAGCTGCGGCGGGGTGAAGGTGGAGATCACCGCGCCGCCGTCCGCGTTGCGCACGGTGGCGGTGGGCTCGATGCCCTGGAAGGACTGCCCGGCGGCGTCGGGGCTGGCCGTGACCACGATGCGCTCGATGCCCGGCGGTACCGAGGCGGTGTCCACGGTGATCGAGTCCGGCGCCGACCCGCCGCCGGACCGGTAGGTGACACCGGGCCCGGAGGGCTGGTTGAAGAAGATGAAGTCCTCGTCGGAGCGCACCTTGCCGTCCGCCGTGAGGAGCAGGGCCGATACGTCGAGCCGTACCGGCGCCGCCACGTCGACCGTCACGCGGACGGTGTTGAGCGGCAGGTTGGATCCAGGGGTCATAGCGGTCATGCCGGGAGAACGACCGGAGGTGCTTTGCCGTTCCCTTACCCTCGCGAGAGATTTCAGCGGCGGTTGCGCGGGTGGTTCTTCGCCATGCGCTCGTTGCCGAACTTGTACGAGCCCGTCCAGCGGGCCATCACGAGCTGCGGGTCCCCCGACCCCACCTCGGCGAGGAACTTCTCGGCCCGGCTCCCGCGCAGGGTGGCCGCGGGGCGCCCCTGGTGGGTGATGGCGACGAGGTGCTCGCCCAGCTGTTCGTACGTGAATCCGTGTGGTCTCGGCATGGGCCGCAGCCTGCCCCGCCGGGAGCGGGACGGCAACGCCTTTTGCCGCCGCCTCCCCCGCCGCGGCGGGGGAGGGGGAGGACCGGGCCGGTCCGGGACGGCAGGGCGTGGGCGCGCGGTGGCGGCCCGGATCCGGTCAGGCGCCCGTGACCCGGCGCGGCACCCCCAGCGGGTTGGCCTCGCGCAGCTCCGCCGGAAGGAGCGCGTCCGGCACCGACTGGTACGCCACCGGGCGCAGCCACCGCTCGATCGCGGTCGAGCCGACCGAGGTGGAGTGCGAGGTGGCCGCCGGGTACGGGCCGCCGTGGTGCTGGGCCGGGGCCACCGCGACCCCGGTCGGCCAGCCGTTCACCACGATCCGGCCGGCCAGCCCGGTGACCTGCGCGATCAGTTCGGCGGCCGGCCCCGCGGCCCCCTCGGTCTCGGCCGACGAGAGCTGGAGCGTGGCGCTCAGGTTGCCGGGGAGGCGCCCGAGCACGGCGGCGGCCTCGGCGCGGGAGGCGTACCGGACGACCACGGTCACCGGGCCGAAGCACTCCTCCAGCAGCAGCTCGTGCGCGCCGTCGCCGACGAGGCGGCCGGCGGGCACGGTCAGGTATCCCGCGCCGACGGTGTGCTCCCCGCCGGAGCCCGGGGTGACCGGCGCCCCGACGCCGGGCAGCGCGGCCCGCTCCCGTACGCCCGCGACGAAGTTCTCCCGCATCCGGTGGTCCAGCAGCACCCCCGGCTCGGTCTCGCCGAGCGCCTTCGTGAGTGCGTCGGCGAGGCGGTCGCCGTCCGGGCCCTCGGGGACGAGGACCAGGCCGGGCTTCACGCAGAACTGGCCGACCCCCAGGGTGACCGCGCCCGCGAGCCCGGCGCCGATCTCCTCGGCCCGCTCCGCGGCCGCGGCGGGCGTGACCACGACGGGGTTGAGGGAGCCGAGCTCGCCGTGGAAGGGGATGGGCACGGGCCGCGCGGCGGCCGCGTCGAACAGGGCCCGCCCGCCGCGGACGGAACCGGTGAACCCGGCGGCGGCCACCAGCGGGTGCCGGATCAGGTCCAGACCGGCGTCGAACCCGTGGACCACCGACACCACGTCGGCGGGCAGCCCGGCGGAGACCGCCGCGCGGCGCAGCAGCGAGGCGCACAGCTCGGAGGTGGCCGGGTGGTCCGGGTGGGCCTTGACCACCACGGGGCAGCCCGCGGCCAGCGCGCTCGCGGTGTCCCCGCCGGGAACGGAGAAGGCGAGCGGGAAGTTGGAGGCGGCGTACACCGCGACCACGCCCAGCGGGACCTTGTAGCGGCGCAGTTCGGGGCGCGGAGGGCTGAGGGAGGCGTCGGCGCGGTCGATGCGGACGTCGAGGTAGGACCCCTCGTCCACGGCGTCGGCGAAGGCGCGCAGCTGCCCGGTGGTGCGGGCCAGCTCGCCGGTGAGCCGGCCCGGACCGAGCGCGGTCTCGGCGTCGGCGGCCTCGATGACGTGGGCGGCGGCCTCGTCGAGGAGCCCGGCGGCGGCGCGCAGGAAGGCGGCGCGGGCGGCGGCGTCGGCGAGGGCGCCGCGGGCGGCGTGGGCCGCGCGCACGGCCCCGTCCACCTCACGGGGTGTGGCTTCCACCGCAACCTGCTCGCGCTGCTTCCCGGTGCGGGGGTCCACACTCCAGACTGGTGTCGTTGTCATGGGCCCACTGCCTCCTGGAACGTTCAGTATTCTGAACGCCGTTCCGGTGGATGAATGATCACATCTGCTGCGGACTCTATTTCCGCGTCCTCCGCGTGACAAGGGGCGCCCAGAGGGGAAGCAGGCGTATGACGACGACCGAGTCGGGGAGCGCGGTACAGGGAGTACGGGGGCCGGTACGGGCAGTACCGGAGGCGGCGGAATTCCCGGCCGTGGCGGCAGGACCGGCGGGGCCGGCAGGGTCGGCGGGACCGGCCGTGGCGGCAGGGCCCGCGGCGCCGGTCAAGTCGGCCGTGCGGACGGTGCTGCTGCTGGAGCACTTCGCAGCGCGGCCCGGGCTGCACAGCCTGGCCGACATCCAGAACGACCTCTCCCTGCCCAAGTCCAGCCTGTACATGCTGCTGCGCACGCTCGTGAACCTCGGGTGGGTGGAGACCGACGCCACGGGCACCCGGTACGGCATCGGCGTACGGGCCCTGCTCGTCGGCAGCTCCTACATCGACGGCGACGAGGTGGTGGCGGCGGCCCGGCCGACCCTGGACCGGCTGTCCGACGACACGACGGAGACCATCCACCTGGCCCGGATGGACGGCACGAGCGTGGTGTACCTGGCCACCCGGCAGTCCCAGCACTACCTGCGGCCCTTCACCCGGGTCGGACGGCGACTGCCCGTGCACTCGACCGCGCTGGGCAAGGCGCTGCTGGCCACGCACACGGACGAAGAGGTGCGACGGCTGCTGCCGAGGCGGCTGGAGGCGGTCACCGAGCACACCATCACCGACCGGGAGCAGCTCGTGGAGGAGCTGGCGCTGGTGAGGGAGCAGGGGTACGCGGTGGACCGGGAGGAGAACACGCTCGGGCTGCGCTGCTTCGGCGTGGCCGTGCCGTACCGGACGCCGGTGCGGGACGCGGTGAGCTGCTCGGTGCCGGTGGCGCGGCTGACGCCGGGGCACGAGCAGGTCATCAAGGCGGCGCTGTTCGAGGCGCGGGACCGGCTGTCGGTGGTGACGCGGCGGATGTGAGGCGCGGATGTGAGGCGCGGATGTGAGGCGCGGGCGGGGGCCGCGGAAACGGGGAGCGGCGGGGCGGCTCGGTGGTGCGGTTCGGTGAGGGCCGGTGGTGCCGGTTCGGTGAGGGCCGGCGGGGCAGCCCGGTGAGCGGCCGGGGGTGCGGCGGAGCCCGTGGTTCCTCCCCCGCCCGGGGGAGACGGTTCCCCATCACGGGGGAGGTGGCGGGGCGGTGCGCGCGGGACCGTTGGGTCATGACCACACGAACCGTTCACCCGTCGTACGCACCGCGGCCGCAGGCCCCCCGACCGGGGGCGGGGCGGCGGGCCCTGCGGGCGGTGGCCGTGGCCGCCACCCTTCCGTACCTGACGCTCAAGGCCGCCTGGCTGGCCGGGAGCCGGACGGGGATACCGGACGGCAGCGTGCTGGCCGAGCCCGGGACGTTCCTCGTCCTGGCGAACTCCTTCACGCTGTTCATGGACGCCTGCGTGATCGTGCTCGTGCTGCTCCTCACCCAACCCTGGGGGATGCGGGTGCCGTCCTGGCTGCTCACCGTCCCGGCGTTCACGGCCTCCGGACTGCTGACCCCGATCGTCCTCGGATTCCCGGGCCAACTGCTCATACGGGCACTCGGGTTCGGCGCGGATCCGTCCGTGAACGCGCAGCGCGCGCCCTTCCTGGACCCCTGGGTCTTCAACGTCGTCTACGGCGGGTTCATCGTCCAGGGGCTCGCCCTGGCCGGGCTGTTCGTGCCGTACGCACGGGAGCGCTGGGGCTGGGGCCGAAGAGGGATCGCGGGCCGGTCGGCCGGCGGCGCGGAGCCGGCGACGGCCTCCACGCGGGTGGTGGCGACGGCCGCCGCGCTGGGGGGCGCGGGCGTGGCCGCGGCGTACTTCTCCTGGGCCTTCGGAAGTACGGCCGGGATGGGCGCGGAGCGGGCGGCGTCGTGGTCCGCCGAGGCGGGCGTGGTCTCCGCGGTGCACGCGCTGTGCGCCCTGGCCGCCGGTGCGGGGGCGCTGCTGCTCGCCTCGGACCGGGGGCGCCGGGCCCGCTGGCCGGCGGCCCTGGCGTGGGTCGGCTCGGGGGCCGCGCTCGGCTGGGGCCTGTGGCCGTTGATCGCCTCGCTGGGCCCGCAGCTGGACGGGGGCGAAGCCCCTTCCGGAGCAACGCAGTTGATCTACGCTGGCCAGATGGCCACTGGAGTGCTCGCCGCCGTCGTCCTCACCCGGTTCCTGACCCGTCGCAGCGCGGGGTGATGCGCGGGGACGGCCCGGGACGGCTGCTCGGGCCGCGGGTCCGGCTGCGCTGGGTCCATCTCATCCTCGGCGGGGCCCTGTTGATGCCGTACTTCCTCCTCACCCAGGTGGGGGTCGGCATGGCGGCGGGCGGGGCGAACGCGCTCTCCTCCGTGCCGCTGATCCTCGCCTCCTACGCTGCGGCCCTGCCCCTGGCCGCGGTCACCGGGGTGTTCGGGCTGGTCCGGCCGATGTCCGTGGCCGCCGCCCGGGCCATGTGCGCGGTGCCGGGGGAGCGGCTGGCCGAGGGCCCGGCCCGGTCCTGGGCCGCCCGGGGGCGGACCTCGGCATGGTGGACCCTGCACCTGGGGATCGGCGCCGCGGTCAGCGGCATGACCCTCGCGGTCCCGCCCGCGGCGGTGGTGCTGATCGCGCTGCCGTTCGTGAGCGGGCTGCGGGGCTTCCCGCGGGAACTGGGCTGGGGCGGTGTGGCGGCCGACCCGTACGTGGCGCCCCTGCTCGGAGCCGCCCTGCTGGCCGCGCTCGCCCTGTGCGCCGTGGGGGCCGGGGCGCTGCTGGCCCGGCTGGCGCCCGTACTGCTCGGCCCGACGGCGGCCGACCGGCTGGCCGCGGCCGAGGAGCGGGCCGCCGACCTCGCCGTGCGCAACCGGCTGGCCCGGGAGCTGCACGACGCGGTGGGGCACGCGCTGAGCGCCGTCACCCTCCAGGCGGTCGCCGCCCGGCGGGTGCTCGACACCGACCCCGGGTTCGTACGGGAGGCGCTCGCCGCCATCGAGGAGACGACGCGGCGCACGGTGGGCGAACTGGACGCCGTCCTGGGCCTGCTGAGGGACGGCGACCCGGCCCGGACGGACGCCGCGCCCGCGCCGACCCTCGCCGCCGACCTCGACGGGCTGCTGGACCGCACCCGCGCGGCCGGCACCACCGTCACCGCCCATCAGGACCCCGGGTCGGCGGGGGACTGGTCCGGGCTCCCGGCGATCGCCTCCCGCGAGGCGTACCGGATCGTCCAGGAGGGCCTCGGCAACGCCCTGCGCCACGGCGCGGGCCCCGTGGACCTGCGGGTCCGCCTCCGGCACGGCGGCCCTTCCGGCCGCCCCGCGCACCCCGACCTGGAGATCACCGTGACGAACCCGCCCGCTGCCCCCGGCGGCCCGGAGCCCCGTACCACCGGGGGCCGCGGGCTGCGCGGCGCCGCCGAACGGGCCGCCCTGCTCGGCGGCTACATCGAGGCCGGCCCGTACGAAGGAGGCTGGCGGCTGCGCGCCGTCCTCCCGCTCGCCGGACCCGCCCGATGACGCCCGCCCACCGGGACGACGGACCGGTGGTTTCCGTGCGTCCGGACGACGGACCGGTGGTTCCCGTGCGTCCGGACGACGGACCCGTGGCGCCCGTCCGTCCGGGCGGCGGATCCGTCGCCCCTGGGGTGCCGCGGGCGGCGTCCGCGTCGCCGGGGGCGGCCGGGCGGCGGACCCTGCGGATCGTGCTCTGCGACGACGAGCGGCTGGTCCGCACCGCGCTGCGGGTCATCCTCGAAGCGGAACCGGACCTGGAGGTCGTCGGCGAGGCCGCCACCGGCTCCGAGGCCGTCTCCCTGGTCCGCTCCCTGGCTCCCGACGTGGTGCTGATGGACGTCCGGATGCCCGAGATCGACGGCATCCGGGCCACCGAGCAGATCCTCGCCACCATGCCCGAGCCGCCCCGGGTGGTGGTCGTCACCACCTTCGAGAACGACGCCCACGTCTACGACGCGCTGCGCGCGGGCGCCGCCGGGTTCCTCCTGAAGCGGGCGGACCCGGACGAGCTGATCGGCGCGGTCCGGCTCGTCGCCCGCAGCGACTCGCTGCTCTTCCCGTCCGCGGTCCGCGCCCTGGCCGCCGCCCGCACGGCAGGCGCCCCGCCCGCGGCCGCCGCGCCGTGGGTGGCCCGGCTCACCGACCGGGAGGCCGACGTCCTGCGCCTCATCGCCACCGGCCTGTCCAACCACGAGGTGAGCGAGCGACTGGGCGTCGGACCGCAGACGGTGAAGACCCACGTGGCGGCGGTCCTGGCCAAGACGGGCTCCCGCGACCGGACCCAGGCGGTGATCGCCGCCTACGAGGGCGGCTTCATGAGGAAACACTGAGAACTCCGCCACAATCGGGGCAGAGCGGAACGACCGGGGCCGCCGGGGCGTCTTTCCGGGGGATGAACAAGACGATCAGGCGTGCGTCGGTCTTCTGTCTGCTTCTGGTGCTGGCCCTGCTGGTCCGTGTCACCTGGGTGCAGGCATACCAAGGCCAGGCCCTCGCAGACGACAAGAACAACCGCCGGAACCTCATCGGGCAGTACGAGAACCCGCTGGGCAACATCATCGTGGGCGGGGAGGCGATCACGGGCTCGACGAAGACGGGCGGCAAGGACTTCGGGTACAAGCGCACGTACACCGACGGCCCGCTCTACGCGCCCGTCACCGGATACAGCTCCCAGGCCTTCGGTACGAGCATGCTGGAGGGCGTCTACAAGAACGTCCTCAACGGCTCCGACAGCCGGCTGAAGACCATGATGGACATGCTCACCAACAAGCGGGCCACCCCGGGCGACGTGCTGACGACCATCGACAAGGACGTCCAGAAGGCCGGGTTCGACGCGCTCCAGGGCAAGCAGGGCGCCGCCGTGGCCATCGACCCCGCGACGGGTCAGATCCTCGGCATCGTCAACAACCCCTCCTTCGACCCGGGCCGGATCGCCGGCGCGAACGACACGGAGGCCTGGGGGGAGCTGTCCGCCGACAAGGGCAAGGCCCTGGAGAACGTGGCCCTGCGCAAGCCGCAGGCGCCCGGCTCCACGTTCAAGCTCGTCACCCTCGCGGCGGCGATCGAGAACGGCCTGGTGACCGACATCGACACGCCGACCGGCATCAAGGCCCCGTACACGATCCCCGGCACCCGCACCGATCTGCGCAGCGAGGCCCCCGCGGAGATGTGCAACAACGTCTCGGCGCGCGTCGCCCTGAGGCTGTCCTGCAACAACGTCTTCGCCGAGCTGGCGCACCGGCTCGGCCAGGACAAGATGCGGGCCATGGCCGAGAAGCTCGGCTTCAACACGCAGATCGACACCCCGGTCCGCACCAACCCGCCGAGCTCGTACCCCAAGGCGAAGATGTCCGTCGACCAGGTCGCGCAGACGGGTATCGGCCAGTTCGACGTCCAGGCCACCCCCCTCCAGATGGCCATGGTCACGGCCGCCGTCGAGAACGGCGGCAAGCTCGTCGCGCCGCACATGGTCTCCCAGGTCACCGACGCCAACGGCAACGTCCTGGAGAGCTTCAAGGACCCGAAGTCCGAGCAGGTCATGAAGGCCAAGACCGCCTCGATGCTGCGGGACGCGATGAAGACGGTGGTCAGCGAGGGTGGCGGCAAGCCCGCCCGGGTGAGCGGCGCGGAGGTGGGCGGCAAGACGGGCACCGCCCAGCGCGGCGTCAACAACAGCCTCTCGCCGCTGGCCTGGTTCACCTCCTACGGCAAGCTGAACGGCAAGCAGATCGCCGTCGCGGTCGTGATCGAGAACTCGGACACCGACCGCTCCGAGATCGGCGGCGGCAAGCTCGCCGCCCCCATCGCGCAGAAGATGATGGAGGCGTGGCTGAAGAAGTAGCCACGCCGAGCGCACGTCCGGCGCGCCGGGAACCTTCGGGGTTCCCGGCGCGTCGGTCATTCCATGATCAGGACCGCGCAGTTCGCCGACCTCGACGCCATAGCCGCCCTCCACATCCGGGCGCGGGCCACCTACTACCGGGGCCGCCTCCCCGAAGAGGCCTACGGCGGCGAGGCCGAGCTGGCGCGCACCCGCGAGGGCTGGTCGCGCGCCGTCGCCCGGTCCGCCGCCGACGGCAGCGTGCTCTGCGCCGAGCGGGACGGGCGCATCACCGGCGTCGCCGCCTTCCGCACCGCGGACGGCGAGACCACCCTCACCCAGCTCCACGTCGACCCGGACCACTGGAGCCGGGGCACCGGATCCGCCCTGCACGAGGCCTGCCTCGACGCCTGGCGCCGGGCCGGCACGGACAGGGCCCGGCTGGAGGTGTACGAGCACAACCTCCGGGCCCGGGCCTTCTACGCACGCCGGGGCTGGCTCCCGGAGCCGGAGTCCGCCGCCTCCGCCTCCCACCTCGTCCTGTGGCTCGCGGTCACTGCGCCGACCGGGGAATGAGACGCGTCCCCATGTCGTTGAAGAGGGAACTGTTTCATCCCGTGACGGACCCGGAGAGAAGAAGGATCATGCGCGTCGAGATCTGGAGCGACATCGCCTGCCCCTGGTGCTACATCGGCAAGGCCCGTTTCACCAAGGGGCTGGCCGACTTCGCGCACCGCGACGAGGTGGAGGTCGTCTTCCGGTCCTTCGAGCTCGACCCCAACGGTCCCAAGGGCGTCTCCGCCCCCGTCGTGGAGATGCTCGCCCAGAAGTACGGCCGCACCCTCGAAGAGGCGCGCGGCATGGAGGAGCACGTCGCGCAGAGCGCCCGCGCGGAGGGGCTGACGTACCGCACCGAGGGCCGCGACCACGGCAACACCTTCGACATCCACCGCCTGTTGCACCTGGCCGCCGCCCGCGGCCGCCAGGAGGAGCTGCTCGACCTGGCCTACCGCGCCAACTTCGCCGAGGAGCGCTCCGTCTTCGACGCCGGGGTGCTGCTCGCGCTCGCCGTCGAGGCCGGTCTCGACGAGGCCGAGGCCCGCGCCGTGCTGGCCGACGACTCCGCCTACGCCGAGGAGGTCCGCACCGACGAGCGCGAGGCCGCAGAGCTGGGCGCGAACGCCGTGCCGTTCTTCGTCCTCGACCGCCGCTTCGGAATCTCCGGCGGACAGCCGGCCGAGGTGTTCACCCGCGCGCTGGAGCAGGCCTGGGCGGGGCGCGAGGTGGAGGAGCCGGCGCCCGCCGAAGGGGCGTGCGAGCCCGACGGGGCGTGCGCGGTCCCGCAGTCCTGACAGTCCCGCAGTCCTGACGGTCCCGCAGTCCTGACGGCTCCGCGGTCCTGACGGCCCCGCAGCCCCGGGCCGCGGGGCCGGCCCTGCGGCTCTCCCTCCCCCCGGCTCCGGCCCGCGGCCTCGACCTCCGCCATAAGGATCACTTTGGGCTAGGCCGGGGAACTCGGCCATGGACTTTGGGTCGGTCCTGGGTCAGAGTGGAAGGCATGGATCTTCCCCTCGCCGAGACGGCCCGCGCCGAGTTCGCCCCGTCCACCGTCTACCTCAACACCGCCACCTGCGGCGTGCTGCCGCGCGCGGCCGTCGCGGCGGTACGCGAACTGGTCGGGGCCGCGGGCGCCGCGACCCCCGCCGGCTTCGGCGACTTCGACCGCGTGAACCGGGTCCGCGCCGCCTTCGCCCGGCTGGTCGGGGTCGGAACCGACCGCGTGGCCGTCGGCTCGGCCGTCTCCACGCACGTCGGCCTCGTCGCGGCCTCCCTGCCGTCCGGCTCCGAAGTCCTGTGCCCCGAGGGTGAGTTCGCCTCCGTCATCAACCCCTTCGTGGTGCGCGGGGACCTCAAGGTCCGCTTCGCCCCGCTGGAGTCCCTCGCCGAAGCCGTCGACGCCGGCACGGCGCTGGTGTCGCTGAGCGCCGTACAGTCCGCCGACGGGCGGACGGCGGACCTGGCCGCGGTGCGCGCGGCGACGGCCGCGCACGGGGCCCGGATGCTGGTGGACGCGACACAGGCGGCGGGCTGGCTGCCCTTCGACGCCTCGCCGTACGAGTACACGGTCACCGCCGGGTACAAGTGGCTGCTCGGCGCCCGCGGAGCCTCCTACCTGACCGTCTCGGAGGACGCCGAGCACACCCTGACCCCGCTGCACGCCGGCTGGGTCGCGGCCGAGTCCATGTGGGACGCCACGTACGGGCCGATGCGGGAACTCGCGCACGGGGCCCGGAAGTTCGACGAGTCCCCGGCCTTCCTCGCCTACCACGCGGCCGAACCCTCGCTGGCGCTGCTGGAGGGCGTCGGCATCGAGGCCGTGCACGCCCACGACACCGCCCTGGCCGCCCGCTACCGGGCCGGGCTCGCCCGGCTGGGCCACGAACCGGTGCCCGGCGACGCCGCCATCGTCTCCGTCCCGGGCCTCGCCGACCGGCTGCCCGCGCTCCAGGCGGCCGGCATCGCCACCGCCGCCCGCGCGGGCGCCCTGCGGGCCTCGTTCCACCTCTACACCACCGAGGCGGACGTGGACCGGCTGCTGAACGCCCTGTCCTGACCGCCCCGCGGGGTCAGCGCAGGGCCGCCTCCCACGCCGCGTCCGCCGCGTCCAGCGCCGGACCCGGCTCGACGCCCAGGCCCGCCGCGAGGGCGGCCAGCGCGCTCCGCACCACCGGCAACGAGGCCGCCCGGCCGTAGTGGTTGACCCGGACCATCTCCTTCGCCAGCGCACCGCCGCCCGCCGCGAGCGGGGCCGCCGGATCGGCGCCCAGGGCCTTGGCCGCCACCACCGAGGCGTCCGGGACGCGCAGGGTGGTGGCCACCGGGGCAGCCTCCGCCGCCCGGCCCACGAACGGGGCGAGGCCCAGGGCCGCCGCGCCCACCCGGGTCGCCGCGGCCGCGGCCGCGTGGCGGGCCTCCACCACGGGGAGGCCCTCGGCGGCGATCCGGTCCAGGCAGGCCTCCAGGGCCAGCATCTCCAGCTGCGCCGGTGCGTGGAGCAGCGCCGTGCGCCCGCCGTCGATCCAGCGCTCCTTCCAGTCCAGGAGCGAGAGGTACGAGCGGCGCGGCGCCGCCGGGTTCCCGGCGAAGCGGGCCCAGGCGCGCTCCGACACCGACACCGCCGAGACCCCGGCGGGGCCGCCCATCGCCTTCTGCGCGCCGATCACGCACAGGTCGACGCCCCACGCGTCCGGGAGCAGCGGTTCGGCGCCCACGGACGCCACCGCGTCGAGCATGAACAGCGCGCCGTGGGCCCGTACGGCCTCGCCGATCTCCGCGACCGGGTTGGTGTTGCCGGTGGCCGCCTCCGCGTGGACCAGCGAGACGAAGTCGATCTCCGGGCGCTCGGCGAGCGCCGCCGCCACCTGCCCGGCCGTCACCGCGGTGTCGAAGGGCACCTCCAGGTCCACCACCGTGGCCCCGCAGTCGCGCAGCCAGTTGCCGAAGGTGGTCCCGTACGGGCCGGTGACGACGTTCAGCGCCGTCGAACCGGGCCGGGCTCCCGACCGGATGCACCCCTCCAGGGGCAGCAGCGCCTCGCCCTGGGTGATCACCACGTCCTGCCGGGTGGAGAGGAGCTCGGCGACCCGCCGCTCGATCGACGCGAAGCGCTCCGCGGTCAAGGGCGGGAAGTCCAGGAGGGGGTGGGTCACGGCGGCGCTCTCTTCGTCCGGGCTCGTCCGGGGTCGTCCGGATGTACCGGGAGAGCGTACCGAGCACGCACGTACAGTGCCGACATGACCGATGCCGAGGCGACCGACACCGACACCCACACCGACGCCGCCGCCGTCCCGCGCGACGGCGCGGTGCTGCACGTGAAGGGGCGGGTGCTCGTCGGCCCCGACGACGTCCGCGACGAGCTCTGGGTGGTCGGCGGGCGGATCTCCTGGGAACGCCCGCGCACCGCCCGCGAGGTCACCACGGTGACCGGCTGGGCCCTGCCGGGCCTGGTCGACGCGCACTGCCACGTCGGGCTGGACTCGCACGGCCCGGTCGACGCGGGGACGGCGGAGCGCCAGGCCCTCACCGACCGGGACGCGGGCACCCTGCTGATCCGCGACGCGGGATCGCCCTCGGACACCCGCTGGATCGACGCCCGCGACGACCTGCCGAAGATCATCAGGGCGGGTCGTCACATCGCGCGGACCCGCCGCTACATCCGCAACTACGCGCACGAGATCGAGCCGGCCGACCTCGTCGAGTACGTCGGCCGGGAGGCGCTGCGGGGCGACGGCTGGGTGAAGCTGGTGGGGGACTGGATCGACCGCGAGGCGGGCGACCTGACGGCCTGCTGGCCGCGGGCGGAGGTCGAGGCGGCCATCGCCGAGGCGCACCGCCTCGGTGCCCGCGTCACCGCGCACTGCTTCGCGGAGGACTCGCTGCGCGACCTGGTCGAGGCGGGCATCGACTGTGTCGAGCACGCCACCGGGCTCACCGAGGACACCGTCCCGCTGTTCGCGGAGCGCGGCGTCGCGATCGTCCCGACCCTGGTGAACATCGCGACGTTCCCGAAGATGGCGGCGGGCGGCGAGGCCAAGTTCCCGCGCTGGTCGGCGCACATGCGACGGCTGCACGAGCGCCGGTACGACACGGTCCGGGCGGCCTACGACGCGGGGGTCCCGGTGTACGTCGGCACGGACGCGGGCGGCTCGCTGCCGCACGGGCTGGTCGCGGCGGAGGTGGCGGAGCTGGTGAAGGCCGGCATCCCGCCGCTGGAGGCGCTCTCGGCGACGGCCTGGGCGGCCCGTGCGTGGCTCGGGCGGCCCGGTCTCGTCGAGGGGGCGCCGGCGGACCTCGTGGTGTACGCCGAGGACCCGCGGGCCGACGTGCGCGCGCTCGCGCGGCCGCTGCGGGTCGTGGTGAACGGTACGGTCCGCGCCTGACCGGGCGCCGACGGCGCCGCGTTGACGGGGCGTGACATCGGTGGTCCCGGTGTCGTTGTGCACGCCCGCGCGGCAGCCCGGGGGCGGGACGCCTGCGAGAAGGGCGCACTCGCGTTCCTCGTGGGGCGCAGGAAATCGAATGTATGCGTGGAAACCACCCATTGGGGTGAACTGGCGTCAGGTTGCTGCCCGTTCACCCACAGTGCGTAAAGATTCCGAGGGTCGAAGCCGTCGGCGCGTGCGATGTCCCCCATTGGCGCCGCGACGGCACCCATCTCCCCGGGGGTTCCACCATCTTGAACAGCAATACCTTCCGCATGCCCGCGGTCGCCCTGCTCGCCACGGGAGCGGTGGCCCTGCTCGCCGCTCCCCCCGCCTTCGCCACGGGAGGCGGGGGAGGCTCCGCGGGGTCCGGGGGAGCGGGCACGGCAGGAGCCGTGGTCCTGCGGGCCGGGCTGGACGTGAGCCTGCTCAACAAGACCGTGAACGTCCCCCTGAAGACCACGCTCAACGAGGTCACCGCCCCGGCCACCCCCGCGCAGAAGACGGCGCTGACCGTCACCCTCGACGGCGTCGAGGGAGGCGCCCCGGTCAGGGTGCTGCGCGCCGACGTGGCCACGTCCAAGGCGACCGCGGACAAGAACAGGGCCGAGGCCGAGGTGAACCTCGCCAAGGCCCGGGTGCACGTGCCCGGACTGCCGGCCCTCTCGCTCGTCGAGGTGGAGCAGGTCACCTCCAAGGCCGTCTGCGAGGCCGGCAAGAAGCCCGTGGCGAACGCGAACGTCCTCGGCAAGGTCACCGCGCTCGGCAAGAAGGTCACCCTGTCGGCCGGCGGCCCGACCAAGATCGAGGTCCCGGGCGTGGGCCTGGTCGGCCTGGAGCTGTCCGGCACCGAGACCACCTCCGACACGGCGGCCGCGTCGGCGCTGCGGCTCAAGGTCTCCGTGAACCCGCTGAACCTGAACGTGGCCGAGGTCCAGGGGGAGATCGTGCTCGCGGAGGCGCACTGCACGTCCCCGCCGGCTCCCGCCCCGATCCCGCCGAAGCCGGAGGGGAAGCCCGACGTGAAGCCGCAGGCCGTCACGGACACCCGGACCGGAACCGTCACGCCCGTCACCACCGGCGCCAACCTGGCCGAGACCGGCGGCGGTTCGACGGCCCCGTACGTCGCGGGCGCCGCCCTGGTCCTGCTCGGGATCGGCGGGGGCGCCCTGCTCCTGACCCGGCGGCGCAGGACCTCGTGAGCCGCGGCGTCCGCTAGGGGGTGCCGTCCCGAGGAGCACCCGGAGGGGAGTGCTCGACGGGACGGCGCGCCCGGCGGAGCCGGAACCGGGGGCGCGGGGCGCCCGCCGGAGCGGGGCGGGGGGCAGGGAGCAGGGGCACGGCCGACCGCGGGTGGGGGCTCAGCGGGTGGCGTGCTCCAGCCCCTGTTCCGCCGCGCCGCGCGACAGCACGGCCTCCGTGACCTGCCGGTCGATCCGCGCGTACTCGGCGCGCTTGGCCGCCGGGAGCCCGGTGTCGGACGCCGCGCAGGACGCGCAGACGACGCGGAACGGCGGCCCCGTGTCCGAGAACTGCGTCAGGTACTCGGCCTTGACCACGTCCCAGCGGCCCGGGCGGTCCGCCGCCGGGGCGAAGGTGAACCGGGGCACCGAGGACTGGTTGCCGCGCAGCTTGTCCGCCGGCACGAAACTGGCGACCTGGTCGCCCATGCCGAAGACCACCCAGGTGCCGTTGATCTTCTCGTAGGGCTGCGGCACGTGGTTGTGGGTGCCCAGGACCAGATCGATGTCGGGGAGGCCGTCGGCGCCGCGGGAGGCCGTCAGCGCCTGCGCCAGCTCGCGCTGCTGCTCGTCGGGGGCCGTCTGCCACTCGGTGCCCCAGTGGACGCTCAGCACCACCACGTTCGCACCCCCGGCCCGGGCGGCGCGGGCGTCGGCGACGATCCGGTCCCGGTCGAGGAGGTTCACCGCCCACGGCTTGTCCGGGGGGAGGGGGATGCCGTTCGTGCCGTACGTGTACGACAGCTGCGCCACCTTCGCTCCGCCGGCCCGCATCACGGCCGGCGCGGCGGCCTCCTGGGCGCTGCGGGCCGAACCGACGTGCGGGACCCCGGCGCGGTCGAGGTGGTCCAGGGTGCGGGCGAGACCCTCGAAGCCGTCGTCCAGGGTGTGGTTCGAGGCCGTGGAACAGCTGTCGTAGCCCGCGTCCTTCAGGGCGTCGGCCAGCTGGTGCGGGGCCTTGAAGAGCGGGTAGCCCGTGTACGGTCCGCCGGGCCGCCCGTACGGTATCTCGTGGTGGCACACCGCCAGGTCGGCGGCGGAGACGAGGGGCTCGACCCCGGCCAGGATCGGGCGGAAGTCGTACCCTCCGGCCGGGCCCGCGTCGTCGGCCGCCCGCTGGACGATCGACGGGTACGGGATGATGTCGCCCGTCGCCACCAGGGTGAACGGCCGCCCCGCCGGCGCCCGCGGGGACGGCGCCGCAGGCGCGGTCCCGCCCCGCTCCGGCCCGTCCTGGAGCCGCTGCTGCGCGGCGGACGCACCACCGCGCTCCAGCAGCCGGGGCGCGGCGTAGACGCCGCCGCCCACCACGGCCAGCGCGGCCAGTGCCGCGCAGGTCCTGACGGATGCCTTCATGTCCGACCCCCCGGTGCGTACGTCCGCTCGGGGCCCGTCGCCGCCCCCGGCACCCCGGCGTCAGGGTACGTCGCCCGTACGGAGACCGCAGGCGCGCGGCGGGGCCGGAGCACCGCCCTCCGGGGCCGGAGCACCGCCTCCCGGCGCCGGAGCCACCGCCTCCCGGGGTCAGCGGCCGCCGGTGAGGGCCAGCGCGCGGTCCAGGGCCTGGAGCAGCCGGCCCGTCGTCACCCGGTCGCGGACCGCCAGCCGCAGCCAGGAGCGGTCCAGCCCGGGGAAGGTGTCCCCGCGCCGGACCGCGAACCCGAGGGCGCGCAGCCGCAGGCGGACCTCCGCGGCCCCGTCCACCCGGATCAGGACGAAGGGCCCCTCCGCCACCCCCGAGACGGTGATCTCCTCGAACTCCGCGAGCCCGGCCAGCAGGTGCGCCCGGTCCACCGCGACCTGCCGCGCCGCCTCCTCCGCCTCGGCCAGCGCCGCCGGGGCCAGACAGGCCTCGGCGGCCACCAGCGCCGGGGTCGACACCGGCCACAGCGGCTGCGCCGCCGCCAGCTTCGCGATCACGGCGGGCTCGGCCAGGACGTAGCCGATCCGCAGCCCGGCCAGCCCCCAGGTCTTCGTCAGGCTCCGCAGCACCACCAGGCCCGGCAGGTCCGTCCGGCCGGCCAGGGCCTCGCGTTCGCCCGGGACCGCGTCCATGAACGCCTCGTCCACCACCAGCAGCCGGCCCGGCCGGGCCAGCGCGGCCAGGGTGTCCGCCGGGTGCAGCACGGAGGTCGGGTTGGTGGGGTTGCCGACCACCACCAGGTCCGCGTCCTCGGGCACCGCCGCCGGGTCCAGGCGGAACCCGTCCTGCGCCCGCAGCACGACCCGCTCGACCCGGTGGCCCGCGTCCCGCAGGGCCGACTCCGGCTCGGTGAACTGCGGATGCACCACCACCGGCCGCACGGCGTCCAGGGCCCGCGCGATCAGCACGAACGCCTCCGCCGCCCCGGCCGTCAACAGCACCCGCTCGACCGGCAGCCCGTGCCGGTCCGCGACGGCCGCGCGGGCCGCCCGGCCGTCGGGGTACGCCGCGAGGTCCCCGAGGGACGCCGCGATCCGCCGCGTGAGCCACTCCGGGGGAGTGTGCGCCCGTACGTTGACCGCGAGGTCCACCAGCGCCGCGTCCGCGTCCAGCACCTCCGCGTCGCCGTGGTGACGCAGGTCGTGCCCCTGCGCCGTGGCCACCGCGCAGGTAGCCGCCACCGACCGGCGCTTGGGCACGAGCAGTTCCCCGCCCGCCGCCAGCGCCGCGGCCTCCGCCACCGAGGGGGTTCCGGCCGCCGCGCGCGCCGCCTCCGAGGGGTGCGGGACCGCGACCGCGGCCAGTACCTCGGCGGAGTAGCCGACGAGCGGTACGCCGAAACGTTTCGCCGCGCCGGCGATCCCCTCCTCCTCCGCCTTCGACTCCACCGTGGCCAGCGCCGTCACCGCCCCGGCGTCGAGCCCGGCCCCCCGCAGCGTCTCCTCGACCAGCGCGCAGACCTCCTCCTCGGAGACCCCCGCACGTCCGCCGACCCCGACCACCAACCGCGTCGCGTACTCACCCACCGGGAAGCCTCCCTCCGTCGTCACCGTCACCCGGGCCACCCGGAACCGTCACCCGCGCACCACCCGAACCTCGCCCGCCGTCGTCCGTTCGTCAACCGGCCGCCTCCCGGCGCCCGGGCGCGGACGTGCGCGCGGGGCGGGGAGTCGGTATCCAGGGGGCATGGCCGTGATCGTTGCGTTGGGCGCGTTCCTGATGACCCTGGCGGGCGGATGGACGGCGCAACGCGTCACCGACCGCCGCCACCTCGTGCTGGGCCTGGCCGGCGGGCTGATGCTCGGCGTCGTCGGCCTGGACCTGCTCCCGGAGGCCCTGCACGCGGCGGGCGACGAGCTCTTCGGCGTGCCGCTCGCCCTGCTGCTCTTCGTGGCCGGGTTCCTCGTCGCACACGTCGTGGAACGCCTGCTGGCCGTACGCCGGGTCTCGCACGGCGCCGAGGACGGGGCCCGCGCCCCGGAGGTGGGGCTCACCGCGGCCGCGGCGATGGTCGGCCACAGCCTCGCCGACGGGGTCGCGCTGGGCGCGGCCTTCCAGGTCGGCGGGGGCATGGGCGTCGCCGTGGCGCTGGCCGTCATCACCCACGACTTCGCCGACGGGTTCAACACGTACACGCTCACCAGCCTGTACGGGAACGACCGCCGCAAGGCGGTGATGATGCTCTTCGCCGACGCCCTGGCCCCGGTCGTGGGCGCGGCGTCCACGCTGCTGTTCACCCTTCCGGAGGAACCGCTCGGCGCGTACCTCGGGTTCTTCGGCGGGGTCCTGCTGTACTTGGCCGCCGCCGAGATCCTGCCCGAGGCGCACCACGAACACCCCGCCCTGTCCACGCTGATGTGCACGGTGGGCGGGGTGGCCGGGATCTGGCTGGTGGTCGGCCTGGCGGAGTGAGCTCACGGACGGCCCGCGGCCGCCCGCGCGAAGCGGCGGGCGACGGACGGCTCCGCCGCCCAGTGCGTGTGCAGGTAACTGGCGTGCACGCCCTGCTGTACGAAGCCCTCGACCCGGCGCTCCGGGTGCGTGAACCCCCACGCGGGAGCGGCCCCGGCACCCGGTTCGATCACCGTCCGGTGGAACTCGTGCCCGCGCAGCCGGGTCCCGGCCGCCGCGAGCGCGCTGTCGGACACCGCCACCGCCTCGCGGTAGCCCAGGGTGAGGCGCTCCGACATCCGCGCGTCGGCGTCGAGCACCCCGCACATCGGCTTCCCGTCCAGCGACCGTCCCAGGTACAGCAGTCCGGCGCACTCGGCCGCCACCGGGCCGCCCGCCGCGGCGAAGGCCGCCACGGACCGGCGCAGCGCCTCGTTGGCGGACAGTTCGGGCGCGTACACCTCGGGGAAGCCGCCGCCGATCACGAGACCGCCGGCGCCCTCGGGGAGCTCCTCGTCCCGCAGCGGGTCGAAGACCACGACCTCGGCGCCCGCCGCGGCCAGCAGCTCCGCGTGCTCGGCGTACGAGAACGTGAACGCCGGTCCGCCCGCGACGGCGACGACCGGCCGCCCGCCGGGAAGCCCGGGGAACCCGTCCGCCGGTCCGGCAGCGGTCGTGGCCGGGCCGCCCCCCGCACCCGCCAGGGCCCCCGACGGGGACCAGGGCTCGCAGTGCAGCGGCGGGGCCGTCCGGGCCAGGGCCATCAGGGCGTCCAGGTCACAGCCCCGGCGCACCTGCTCCGCCAGCGCCGCCACCGAGGCCAGGGCGTCCGCCCGCCGCTCGGCGACCGGGACCAGCCCCAGGTGCCGCGAGGGCGCGGCCACCTGCGGGGCCCGGCGCAGCACGCCGAGCACCGGCATCCCCGCCTCCTCCAGCGCCTCCCGCAGCATCACCTCGTGCCGGTCGGAGCCGACCTTGTTGAGGATCACGCCGCCCAGGCGGACCTGCGGGTCGAAGGAGGCGAAGCCGTGCACCAGCGCCGCGACCGACCGCGACTGCGAGGACGCGTCGACGACCAGCACCACCGGCGCCCGCAGCAGCTTCGCGACCTGCGCCGTGGACGCCAGCTCGCCCCGCCCGGCGGCCCCGTCGTAGAGCCCCATCACGCCTTCGACGACCGCGAGGTCGCACCCGGCGGCCCCGTGCGCGAACAGCGGCGCGACCAGGTCCGGCCCGCACATGAACGCGTCCAGGTTCCGTCCCGGCCGGCCGGTGGCCAGCGCGTGGTAGCCGGGGTCGATGTAGTCGGGCCCGGCCTTGTGCGGGGACACGGCGAGGCCGCGCTCCGCGAAGGCGGCCATCAGGCCCGTGGTCACGGTGGTCTTGCCGCTCCCGGAGGACGGAGCGGCGACGACCAGCCGCGGTATGCCGAGCGACGTCACCACTCGATGCCCTTCTGGCCCTTCTGGCCGGCGTCCATCGGGTGCTTGACCTTGGTCATCTCGGTGACCAGGTCCGCGAACTCCACCAGCTTCTGCGGGGCGTTGCGCCCCGTGATGACCACGTGCTGGGTGCCGGGGCGCTCGCGCAGCACCTCGATGACCTCGTCGACGTCGATCCAGCCCCAGTGCATCGGGTACGCGAACTCGTCGAGGACGTACAGCCTGTGCGTCTCGGCGGCCAGGTCGCGCTTGACCTGCTCCCAGCCCTCCTTGGCCGCCTGCTCGTTGTCGAGCTGGGCGTCGCGCTGCACCCAGGACCAGCCCTCGCCCATCTTGTGCCAGACGACGGAGCCGCCCTCGCCGGAGGCGCCGAGCACCTTCAGCGCGTTCTCCTCGCCGACCTTCCACTTCGCCGACTTGACGAACTGGAACACCCCGATCGGCCAGCCCTGGTTCCAGGCGCGCAGCGCCAGCCCGAAGGCCGCCGTCGACTTGCCCTTGCCGGGCCCGGTGTGGACGAAGACGAGCGGACGGTTGCGGCGCTGGCGCGTCGTGAGTCCGTCGTCCGGAACGACGGACGGCTGTCCCTGCGGCATTACGCGGCCCTCCTGTTGCTGCTCTGCTTGCTGCTCTGCGGTGACGAGGTGGCGGTCACGGCGGTACGCACGTCCTTCACGAGCCCGGCCAGCGAGTCCGCCCGCAGCCCGTCCAGGGTCACGGCGGGCGCCGCGAGGTCGGCGGCCAGTACGCCGGCCAGCCCCAGCCGGACCGGTCCGGACTCGCAGTCCACGACCACGGAGGTCAGGCCCTCGGCCGCCAGCAGCCGGGCGGCGCGGCCCGACAGCGCGCGGGGCGTGTCCCCCGGCCGCCCGCCGCCGAGCCCGCCCGCCGAGGTGGCCCGCCCGTCGGTGACCACGACCAGCAGCGGCCGGCGCGAGGGGTCCCGCAGCCGCTCGATCCGCAGCACCTCACGGGCTTTGAGCAGACCGGCGGCCAGCGGGGTGCGGCCCCCGGTCGGCAGCTGCTCCAGCCGCGCCGCGGCCGAGTCGACCGAGGAGGTCGGCGGCAGCGCCAGCTCGGCCCCGGAGCCCCGGAAGGTGATCAGGCCGACCTTGTCGCGGCGCTGGTAGGCGTCCATCAGCAGTGACAGCACGGCGCCCTTGACCGCGCTCATCCGCTGCCGGGCCGCCATGGAGCCGGAGGCGTCCACGAGGAAGAGGACGAGGTTGCCCTCGCGGCCCTCCCGGGTCGCCTGCCGCAGGTCGTCCTTGCGGATCACCAGACCGCGCCCGGTGCGCCCGCGCGCCTTCTGGTGCGGAGCCGCCGCGTGCACGGTGGCCGCCAGGTGCAGCCTGGTCAGCTGGCCGCGCGGGCGCTGGGCCCCGGTGGTCCGGCCGTGGGGCGTACGGGCGCGCGAGCGCCGCCCGGCCGCGCCCTCGCCGAGGCCCGGCACGCTCAGCACCTTGGTGCGGAACGGCTCGGCGGCGCGCACCGCGGCCTGCTCGGGCGCGGCTTCGGCCGCCCCGGACGGCTGCGGGCCCTCGGAGGAGTCCTGCTCCCCGGAGGCCTCCTGGGGCCGTGCGTCGTCCGGGTCCTGCTGCCGCTCGGGCGCCTCGGGGCCGCCGTCCCGCGGGGGGATCCCGCCGCCCCCGCCGTCGGGGCCGCCGTCGTCCGGACCGCTGTCGTCCGGGCCGCCGTTGTCGGGACCGCCGTCGTCGGGGCCGCCGTTCCGGGGGGAGCCGTCGTCCGGGCCCTGCGGCTCCGGTTCCGGCTCGTCGTCCGGGAAGCCGTCCAGGATGCGGTCCAGCTTCTCCTCGTCCAGGCCCGGCGCGTCGAAGGGGTTGCGGCGCCGCCGGTGGGGGAGGGCCAGCAGGGCGGCCTGCCGGACGTCCTCCTTGCGCACCTCGGTCCGGCCGGCCCAGGCGGCCAGCGCGGTCGCGGTCCGCGCCATCACGATGTCGGCGCGCATGCCGTCGACCTCGAAGCCGGCGCAGGTCGCCGCGATCTGGAGCAGCGAGCCGTCCCCGAGCACCACCTTCGGCAGCAGCGTCCGCGCCGCCACCACCCGGGCCCGTACCTCGTGCTCGTCCCCGGCCCAGCGGTCCGCGAAGCCCGCGGGGTCGTCCTCGTACGCCAGCCGGCGGCGCACCACCTCGACGCGCTGGGCGGGCTCGCGGGAGGCGGCGACCTCCACCGTCAGGCCGAACCGGTCCAGGAGCTGCGGGCGGAGCTCGCCCTCCTCCGGGTTCATGGTCCCGACCAGCAGGAAGCGGGCGGCGTGGCGGACGGAGACGCCCTCGCGCTCGACGTACGAGGCGCCCATCGCGGCCGCGTCGAGCAGCAGGTCGATCAGGTGGTCGTGGAGGAGGTTGACCTCGTCCACGTAGAGGATGCCGCGGTGGGCGTCGGCCAGCAGCCCCGGCTCGAAGGCCTTCACGCCCTCGGAGAGGGCCCGTTCGATGTCGAGGGCGCCGACGAGCCGGTCCTCGGACGCGCCGACCGGCAGTTCCACCATCCGCGCCGGCCGGGCGCCGGCGGGGGCCTCCCCGTGGGGGCCGTCCGGGCAGGCCGGGTCCGGCGCGGCGGGCGCGCACGAGAACCGGCACCCGGACACGACGTCCACCTTCGGCAGCAGCGCCGACAGCGCACGCACGGCGGTGGACTTGGCGGTCCCCTTCTCGCCGCGCACGAGCACGCCGCCGACCGCCGGGCTCACGGCATTGAGCAGGAGCGCCAGCCGCAGGTCGTTCTGGCCGACCACTGCGGTGAACGGATAGGGCGTGCTCATCGGTTGCTCACTCCTTCTAGGGATATGTGCGGCACGGGCAGGGTGAGGGCGCGGACCGCCGCCGCGCCGGGCGCGCCGTCGCCGCGGCCCGTCACGGCGCGCCCGGCGGCAGGAACGGCAGCCCCGCCGGGGCCCCCTCCTCGATCAGCCGCAGCAGCGCGCCGGTGTCGGCGTGTTCCTCGATCAGGTCGCCCAGCAGGTCGAGCTGTTCCTCGCGCAGCACCCCGAACGAGGTGTCCGGGGCCGGGACGAAGCGCCGCCCGGCGGCCGCGGCGACCTCGCGCAGGAACGCCCGGCGGAAGCCGTCCGACTCCAGCGAGCCGTGCCAGTGGGTCCCCCACACGGACCCGACCCGGCACCCGTCCAGGAACGGCTCCCCGCCCAGCACCTCGGCCACGCCGTGATGGATCTCGTACCCCTCGACCGGCTCGCCGAGCGCGGTGCCCGTCGGCCGGGCGAGGGTCTTCTCCCGCTCGAAGCGGACGCGTACGGGCAGCAGGCCGAGGCCGTCGACCGCTCCGGCCCGCGATTCGACCTCGTCCTCGATGTGCTCGCCGAGCACCTGGAACCCGCCGCAGATCCCCAGCACCGGCCGGCCCGCGGCGGCCCGCCGGGCCAGTGCGTCGGCGAGGCCGCGCTCGCGCAGCCAGGCCAGGGCCTTCACCGTGCCGCGCGTACCGGGTACGACGACCAGGTCCGCGTCGGCCAGTTCCTCGGCCCGGTCCACGAACCGCACCACGACCCCCGGCTCGGCGGCGAGCGCGTCCACGTCCGTGAAGTTGGACATCAGCGGCACCGCGCACACCGCGACCCGCAGCACGTCCTCGCCCACCGGCGGCGCCACCACGGACTCGCGGACGGCGCCCCGCAGGGACACCCGCAGCCCGTCCTCCTCGTCGATGCCGAGGCCGTGCCGGAACGGCAGCACCCCGTACGTCCCGCGGCCCGTCAGGCCGCGGAGCATCTCCATGCCGGGCTCCAGCAGCGACACGTCGCCGCGGAACTTGTTCACCAGGTACCCCGCGATCAGCGACTGGTCCTCCGGGGACAGCAGCGCCGTCGTCCCGAAGAAGGACGCGAAGACCCCGCCCCGGTCGATGTCCCCGACCACGACCACCGGGAACCGCGCGGCCCGGGCGATGCCCATGTTCACGATGTCGGTCCGGCGCAGGTTGATCTCGGCCGGGCTGCCCGCGCCCTCGCAGATCACGGCGTCGTAGCTGCCCCGCAGCTGCTCCAGGCAGTCCGTGACGACGCCGAGCAGCTGCTCGCGCCGGCCGCCCTGCGGCGCCGTCCCGGGGGCGGCGCCCCCGGCCGTCCCGAAGAACCCGCGGGCGCTCATCTCGCCCACCGGCCTGCCCAGCAGCACGACCTGGCTGCTCTGGTCGCTGCCGGGCTTGAGCAGCACCGGGTTCATCAGCGCGGTCGGCTCCACCCGGGCCGCCTGTGCCTGCATCGCCTGGGCGCGCCCGATCTCGGCGCCCTCCCGGGTGACGAAGGAGTTCAGCGACATGTTCTGCGCCTTGAAGGGCGCCACCTTCACGCCGGTGCGGGCCAGCCAGCGGCAGATGCCCGCCGTGACCACGCTCTTTCCCGCGTCCGACGTCGTACCGGCGACCAGCAGTCCGCCGCCGCGCTGCGCGCCGCTCACGGGCGCTCCTTCCTCGTACGGGGGATGCGGGGCGGGAAGGCGCCGCGGGAGGCGCGCCCGGCCAGCGTCCGGGCGGCCACGCAGGCCCCCAGCGCCAGCCAGGTCACGTTCCGCGACAGCCGTACCGCCCGCTCGATGTCGGCGACCTCGACGGGCCGTCCGGCCGCGCCGTTCAGCACGGCCCGGTGCTCGACGCGGCCGCCGTACGCCAGGGTGCCGCCCAGGCGCACGCCGAGCGCCCCCGCGAAGGAGGACTCGACGGGGCCGGCGTTCGGGCTGGGGTGCCGGGAGGCGTCCGCGCGCCAGGCCCGCAGGGCCCCGCGCCGGTCGGGGCCGGCGGCGACGGCGGCGAGCGCGGTCAGCCGGGCGCCCGGCCAGCCCGCCACGTCGTCGAGCCGGGCGGAGGCCCAGCCGTAGCGCAGGTGGCGGGGGGACCTGTGGCCGACCATCGCGTCCAGGGTGTTCACGGCGCGGAAGGCCAGCAGCCCGGGCACCCCGGCCACGGCGCCCCACACCAGGGCCCCGACGACGGCGTCGGAGGTGTTCTCGGCGACGGACTCCACGACGGCCCGGGCCATCTGCTGCTCGTCCAGGGCCTGCGGATCGCGCCCGCACAGGTGCGGCAGCCGCTTGCGGGCCGCATCGCCGTCCCCGGCGGCCAGCGACCCGCCGATGGTGCGGGCCTCCCGGCCCAGCGAGGTGCCGCCGACGACGGCCCAGGTGGCGGCGGCGGTCAGGGCGATGCGGGCGGCCGCGGGCCGGGAGCGCACGGCGCGGGCGCCGAGCAGGCCGACGGCGGTCGCGCCCCCGGCGCAGATCAGGGTGTGCAGGGCGCCCCGGGCGCGGTCGTCGCGCCACAGGGCGCGCTCGACGGCGGCGGCGGCCCGTCCGAAGGCGGCCACGGGGTGCCCGCGGCGCGGATCCCCGAGGATCCGGTCGCCGATCAGGCCCGCCGCGGCGCCGTACGCGAAGACGCGGTCGGCACGCATGGTGGAAGGCATGTCCTCACTCAGGGTCCGCGCCCTGGTTCGACGTGACCGGCGGCGAGAGTTCCTGGCTCCCGGGTCGCACGCGCTGGAGTGACCCGGTGACAGTGGCGGGACCGCGCCGGATTCGCACCGGCTTCCTCTCCATGCCGCCGTAATGGCTCGGGCAGTCCACCACGCACCGCGAAGGCCCGTCAACTCGCCGTTGACCTGCGGCGGGGCCGCAGGCGGGAGTACGGCGCCGCCCGCGCGGGGCGTGCGGCGGCGCGGGCCGGGCGTGCGGCGGGCGCGGGGCCGGTCATGCGAAAGCTCCCCCCGGGAGAACCCGGAGGGAGCCCGCGCGCCCGAGGTCTCAGGCGACGATCAGGTAGATCCCGTACGCCACGGCCGCCGTGACGAGCGCGAAGCAGGCGTACGCCCCGCTCCGGGCCAGGGTGGCGCTGCCGCCCTGTTCGGTGGCGGCCTCGTGCTTGGACAGGCCCACCAGGCCCAGGGTGAAGAGGGCCACCAGGGCGACGGTGGCGGAGAGGCTGACCCCGAAGACGGAGCCGAGTGCTTCCCAGTCGATCTTCATACTGCCGTTCCTCTGCAGATCTCGGTCAGACCGCGGCGGCCGGAGCCGCCGGGGTCGTCGTCGCGGCCGGGATGGTGGCCCGGAGGTCGTCGTCGGCCATGGCCGCCGCGGCGGCGGTGGTCGGCGGGACGGTGACGGCGGCCATGGCCGTGGTCACGACACCCGCCTCCGGCTCACCGGCGACACCGACACCGGCCGGCTCCACCTCGTTGACGTTGTGGTGGTCGACGACCTGGCGACGGGAGATGACCCAGATGGCGAAGCAGGAGCCGACCAGGAAGACCGTGACGGCGGCGATGCCGATGTCGCCGGTCCGCATGACGAGCTCCGCTCCGGCGGCGACCAGCGCGGCGGCCGGCAGGGTCAGGCCCCAGGCGATGAACATGCGGCTGGCGGTGGACCAGCGGACCACGCCGCCCTTGCGTCCCAGCCCCGCACCCATGACCGCGCCGGAGCACGCGTGGGTGGTGGAGAGGGAGAAGCCGAGGGTCGAGGAGGCCAGGATGACGCTCGCCGCGGAGGTCTGGGCGGCGAAGCCCTGCTGCGGCTGGAGGTCGGTCAGGCCCTTGCCCATGGTGCGGATGATGCGCCAGCCGCCCAGGTAGGTGCCCATGGCGATGGCCAGGCCGGCGGAGACGATGACCCAGACCGGCGGGTTGGCACCGGCGGGCAGCGCGTTGCCGGCGATGAGCGCCAGCGTGATGATGCCCATCGTCTTCTGCGCGTCGTTGGTGCCGTGCGCGAGGGAGACGAGGCCGGCCGAGGCGATCTGACCGGCGCGGTAGCCCTTCGCGGAGGTCTTCTCACCGACCTTGTTGCCGAGCTTGTAGGTGAGCTTCGCCGCCAGCAGCGCGGCCAGGCCGGCCACCAGGGGGGCGGCGATCGCGGGGATGAGCACCTTGGTGACGACGACGCTGCCGTTGACCGCACCCATGCCGGCCGAGGCCACCGCGGCGCCGATCAGGCCGCCCATCAGGGCGTGGGAGGAACTGGAGGGCAGGCCGACCAGCCAGGTGACGAGGTTCCAGAGGATGGCTCCGACCAGGGCGGCGAAGATCACCTCTGGCTGGATGCCTTCCTCGTTGACCAGGCCCTTGGAGATCGTCTTGGCGACCTCCACGGACATGAACGCGCCGACGAGGTTGAGTACGGCGGACATGGCCACCGCCGTCTTGGGCTTGAGGGCGCCGGTCGAGATGGTGGTGGCCATCGCGTTGGCCGTGTCGTGAAAACCGTTCGTGAAGTCGAACACGAGAGCGGTGATGATCACGATCCCGAGGAGAAGCGTTATGTGCTCCATTTACCCAGGCTTCTGTTTGACGTCAGTGGCTCGGCGAACGTAGGCAACCTGGATGAACGGAAGGTGAACTGGCACGGGCGGACCGGTGTACTGGTGCGCCACGCGATCGGGAGCTTCGTCCTGGTTCTGCCGTAGATATATCGATTAATGCACGTCAAAGCCGGGTGAATGCTCCCCTCCGGCAACACGACCGCCTGCCCCGGGAGTCCGCCCCGTCACCCGAAGGAGAGGTAGGTCACTCCGGTTCCGGTCCCCGCAGGCCGAGGTCCGCTCCCTCCGCGGAGCGCTCGTCTCCGGTGGCCCGCCGGAGCCCGCGCGCCGACACTGGAGCGGTGCGTACCGCCACAGCGACGGCAGCAGCCGTCACCACCACGCTCCTGGGCGCCGGCGCGGCCGCGGTCGCGGCCGGCCGCTACGCCGCCGACGCCGCCCTGCGTCCCGAACCGGGGCGCCCCCTGCCCGGCGGTCCCCGGCTCAGCGTCCACTCCACGGCCCCCGGCCGGGTGGAGCTGACCCGCTCCCTCGGCTCCCTGCGCCCCGGCACGTACGGGCTGGATGCCCCCGGGGTGCACGCGGTCGTCGGCCCGGTCCTGCCGGATGCCCCGCACGGCCCCGACACCGTGGTCCGCCGGCTCGTCGCCGTCACCCACGGCAGCCTCGACCCCGGAACCCGGGTCACCCTCACCCCCCAGGTCCACCTCGGCAACCCGCGCACCGCCCTCGGGCTCGACCACGCCGACGTGGACGTCCCGGGGGAGCTGGGCGCCCTGCCCGCCTGGTTCGTGCCCGCGGCCCGGGACACCTGGGTCATCACCGTGCACGGGCTCGGCAGCAGCCGCGAGCACCCGATGGTGGTCATGCCCTTCCTCCACCGCCACCACCTGCCCGTCCTCGACCTCGCCTACCGGGGAGACCTCGGCGCACCCGCCCCGCCCGACGGCCTCGGACACCTCGGCGAGTCGGAATGGCGCGACCTGGACGCCGCCATCCGCTACGCCCTGCGCTACGGAGCCCGCCGCGTGATCCTGCACGGCTGGTCCACCGGGGCCGCCATGGCGCTGCGCGCCGCCGAGCGCTCGGCGCTCGCCGACCGGATCTCCGGGCTGGTGCTGGACTCGCCCGTCCTCGACTGGCACGCGACGCTGCGCTCGCTCGCGGCCGCGCGCCGCACCCCCGCCGCGGTGCTGCCGCTGGCGGTGCGGGCCGCCGAGAGCCGCGCGGGACTGGGCGCCGACCGGCTGCCGCCCGGCGCCGACCCCGGCGCGCTCCGCGTCCCGGTCCTGGTCTTCCACGGCCCGGACGACACGCTCGCCCCCTGGGAGCCCTCGCGGCGGCTCGCCGACGCCCGCCCCGACCTGGTCACCCTGCACACCGTGGCCGGGGCCGGGCACGGGGCGATGTGGAACGCGGACCCCGCCGGCTACGAGGAGGCCTTGCGCCGTTTCCTCACTCCGCTCATGTGAGCGCGTCTCGCGGGGGTTTCCGTCATGTGAAGGCCCTGTGGCGACCGGGGTCCGGGGGGTGGCTTGTCCCGGTCTGTTCCCGGGGTGAGCAGCGGTAACCGCCGGTTCCGTTTGGGCTTTCGGCCCGTCACGGGCGAGACTGCTTCCGTGACGTCCCGAAAGCCTGATGAGCAGTTGGCTCGCGACTCCAGACTCCGACTCGTCTCCCCGCGTTCCGTCGCCACGGCCCGCAAGGCGGTGACCGACCGGCGGACCAGAACCACCCCGCGGCCCCCGGCCGGTACGCCCGCCACGGCGGACCTCGCGAACCGGGCCAGGGCCTCGCTCGTCGACGCCGTACGCCTGACCCGCTGGGCCGAGCGCAACCTCGGAGCCGGCGACGGCGGCCGGCCCGCACCCGCGGGCGCGCTGCCCGCCTCCGACGTCGAACGCGCCGCCGAGGAACTGAACCTGACCCACGGCCAGATCCGGGTCGGCTGGGACCGCGCCCGGCTCGCCGGCCTCGTCGAGGTGCACGGCGGCCACGCCCGGCCCGGCTGGCGGCTGCGCGCCTGGGACCGCGACGACACCGCCGTGCTCCGCGGCTGGGTCGCGCTCTTCGACGCCTGGTCGCTGGTCCACCCCGCCCCCGCCGACATCGCCCCCGCGGCCGTCGCCGAGGTCGTCGAGGCGATGCCCCAGCTGCTCTCCCTGCTGCAGCTGTCGGCCGGCCCGGTGACCGTCCCCGACCTCCTGGACCTGCTGGGACAGCGCGTCACCGAGCTGCGCGACGAGCGGTGCGAGGTCCCGTACGGCGCGGAGTCCGCGTCCGCGCCGGCGGACCGGGTCCCCGGACCCGCCCCGGTGCCCGCCGCCGAGACCCGCCCCTTCCCGCTCGCCAGGCTGCTGCGCTGGGCGCTCGGCGGCCTCGCCGCCGTGGACGCCGTCACCCTCGGCCCCGCGCGCGCCGCCCTCACCCCGCTGGGGAGCTGGGCCGTCTGGGTCAAGCTGGAGCAGATCTGCGTCGCCGCGCAGAGCCCCGCCGGGAACATCGAGCAGTCCGCCGCCGCCATGCTGCACGGCTGCGCCCGCCTCACCCCGGGGCCGGCCCGCGCCGAGTACCAGGCCTGGCTCGCCGCCCGGCCCGTCGGCCACGCGGTCAGCGAACTCCTGCACGCCGCCCGGGGCGAGGACGCACTGCTGCGCGGGCTCGCCTTCGAGGCGCTGCGCGTGGTCGGAGCCCCCGCGGAGCCCGAGGTCCGCGCCGCGGTCCGCGACTCCGCCCTGCGGCCGTACGCCCTGCTCTGGCTCGCCGAGCACGACGGGGTCGACCCGGACGAGGCGCAGCACGTGCTCACCCCCGAGGAGTCGACCTGGCTCTGGGTGGACACCGCGGCCGCCATCGCCGACCACGGGGAGGCGGACCTGCTGGCCCGCCACCTCGACTCGGCCGTCCGGACCACTGTCCCCCGGCTGCTGGACGAGGTCCGCGCGGTCGGCCACCCGCGCACCGTGCAGGTCCTGGTGGCGCTGGCCGCGGCCCACCCCGACCCGGCGCTCGCCAAGGCGGTCCGGCGGGCCGCGTTCCAGGTGCACACCGGCGGCGCGTGACCTCGCGTACGGGCCGCGCCGGGCGGCGCGGCCCAGCGCCTCCCGCCCCGGCCGGGCTCCGCGCGGCCCTTGCGCGCCGGAACGGGCGCCGCGGGCCTCAGGCCTGCGGGGCGTACGTCCCGAAGCTCCAGACGTTGCCCTCGGCGTCCCGGGCCATGTAGTCCCGCGAGCCGTAGTCCTGGTCGGTGGGCTCCATGAGGATCTCCACGCCGTGTTCGACGGCCCGCCGGTGGTGGCCGTCCACGTCGTCGACCACGACGTAGACCCCGGCGGGGCCGGCCCCCTCCATGGCCTTGTCGAAGAGCCCGCCCCGGCCCTTGCTGCCGAGCATCACGATGCCGCTGCCGTACGACAGCTCGGCGTGCGCCACCGAGCCGTCGTCGCCCTCGTACACGGCGACCTGGTGGAACCCGAACGCCTCCGTCAGCTGCCGGATCGCCGCCTTGGCGTCGCGGTACAGCAGGGTCGGACAGATCGACGGAACGCCTGCCATGACGATCACTCCCTCTCACTGGTGCATGTCATCGGCCGTGAATGTGACCCACGGCACAGCATGGCAGGCGGCGCCGACAGTCAGCGGAAGGTGTTGCACTGGGCCATGTCCCCGGTGCGGTAGCCCTGGTAGAACCACTGCTGGCGCTGCTCGGCCGACCCGTGCGTCCAGGATTCCGGGGTCACCCGGCCCTGGAACTTCTCCTGGATCCGGTCGTCGCCGACCGCCGCGGCCGCGTCCAGGCCGTCCTTGATGTCCTGGTCCGTCAGGCTCGTGATCAGCGGGCGGCCCGTGGACTCGTCCGGGGTCTTCGTCGCGTTGCGCGCCCAGACCCCCGCGTAGCAGTCGGCCTGGAGCTCCACCTTCACCGCGTTGCTGTTCGCGCCCTGCTGCCCGTCCTGCGACCGCTGGAGCGTGCCGGTCAGGTTCTGGATGTGGTGCCCGTACTCGTGGGCCACGACGTACGCCTGGGCGAAGGGGCCGCCGCTCGCCCCGAACTTCGTCCGGAGCTCGTTGAAGAAGCCCAGGTCCAGGTAGACCTTCCGGTCCGAGGGGCAGTAGAAGGGGCCGACCGCGGACGTGGCCGCCCCGCAGGCGGTGCCCACGCGGCCGGAGAAGAAGACCGTCTGCGCCGGGCTGTACTGCCCGCCGCGCCGGGTGAACTCCTGCTTCCAGAAGTCCTGGGTGCTGTTGACCACCGCGACCAGCCGGCAGTCCTCCCGCGCGTTCGCGTCCTGCCCGGTCCGGCAGGCCTGCTGCACCTGGTTGACGGAGGAGGCGGCCGGATCCGGCTCCTCGTTCCCGGAGGACAGCCCCAGCTGCTCGGGGCCCACGCCGAAGAGCAGGCCCATGATCAGCGCGATGATGCCGACGATGCCGCCGCCGACCGTGGCCCTCCCGCCGGGGATGCGGCTGCCGCGCACATCGCTGACCTCGGAAGTGTCCAGATTGGCGTTGTCGTCGAACTGCATCCCGCACCGCCCTCGCATCCACGTGTCCGCCCCTGCGGCGAGTATCAACCCGTTCATCCTGATACGCGCCCCGGCCGACCGGTGCGCTCCCTGGGCCGAACGGGGGACGCGGGGGAGCGTGCGTCCTCCGTCCGCATGCCCGGAAAGTAGTTGCGGACCCCCGGTAGAATGGTCCTCATGGCAAATCTCCTCGCGGATTAGCGGCGTCGAAGCATCGCGTCCTGCCCCCCTTCCGCCGTCCACACCGCCCTGGAGTATTTCCGTGATCACCGCCACCGGCGTAGAGCTGCGCGCCGGCGCCCGCGTCCTCATCGAGTCCGCCTCGTTCCGCATCGCCAAGGGCGACCGCATCGGCCTCGTCGGCCGCAACGGAGCCGGCAAGACCACCCTCACCAAGTGCCTCGCCGGGGAGGGGCAGCCCGCCGCGGGCTCCATCGCCCGCTCGGGCGAGGTCGGCTACCTCCCGCAGGACCCGCGCACCGGCGACCTCGACACCCTGGCCCGCGACCGCATCCTGTCGGCCCGCGGCCTCGACGTCCTCATCAAGAAGATGCGGATGAACGAGGAGCGGATCGCCACCGGCTCGGGCGGCACCCGCGACAAGGCGATGCGCCAGTACGAGCGCCAGGAGACCGAGTTCCTGACCAAGGGCGGGTACGCCGCCGAGTCGGAGGCCGCGACCATCTCGGCCGCCCTCGGCCTGCCCGACCGGGTCCTCGGCCAGCCGCTGCACACCCTCTCGGGCGGCCAGCGCCGCCGGGTCGAGCTCGCCCGGATCCTCTTCTCGGACGCCGACACGCTGCTCCTCGACGAGCCCACCAACCACCTCGACGCCGACTCGATCGTCTGGCTCCGGGACTACCTGAAGAACTACCGCGGCGGCTTCATCGTGATCTCCCACGACGTCGACCTGGTCGAGACCGTCGTGAACAAGGTCTTCTACCTGGACGCCAACCGCTCCCAGATCGACGTCTACAACATGGGCTGGAAGCTCTACCAGCAGCAGCGCGAGGCCGACGAGAAGCGCCGCAAGCGCGAGCGCCAGAACGCCGAGAAGAAGGCCGCGGCCCTGAACTCGCAGGCCGACAAGATGCGCGCCAAGGCGACCAAGACCGTCGCCGCCCAGAACATGGCCAAGCGCGCCGACCGGCTGCTCGCCGGCCTGGACGCCGTCCGGGTCTCCGACAAGGTCGCCAAGCTGCGCTTCCCCGACCCGGCGCCCTGCGGCAAGACCCCGCTGACCGCGGAGGGGCTCTCCAAGTCGTACGGCTCGCTGGAGATCTTCACCGACGTCGACCTGGCCATCGACAAGGGCTCCCGCGTCGTCATCCTCGGCCTCAACGGCGCCGGCAAGACCACCCTCCTGCGCCTGCTGTCCGGTACGGAGAAGCCCGACACCGGCCAGGTCACCCCGGGCCACGGCCTCAAGCTCGGCTACTACGCCCAGGAGCACGAGACCCTGGACCCGGAACGCACCGTCCTGGAGAACATGCGGTCCTCCGCCCCCGACCTGGACCTGGTCGCGGTGCGCAAGACGCTCGGCTCCTTCCTGTTCTCCGGCGACGACGTGGACAAGCCCGCGGGAGTGCTCTCGGGCGGCGAGAAGACCCGGCTGGCCCTGGCCACACTGGTCGTCTCCTCGGCGAACGTGCTGCTCCTCGACGAGCCCACGAACAACCTCGACCCGGCCAGCCGCGAGGAGATCCTGGGCGCGCTGCGCACCTACAAGGGCGCCGTCATCCTCGTCACGCACGACGAGGGCGCCGTCGAGGCGCTGGAGCCGGAGCGGATCATCCTGCTCCCGGACGGTGTCGAGGACCTCTGGGGACCGGACTACCGGGACCTCGTCTCCCTCGCCTGATCCGGCGCCCGATCGGGGTTCCGCTTCTGATCCAATTCCTTATGGATCATTCGGCTCAGCGGTGATCCATCATCTGAGTGAGGCGGTCTCGTACCGTCGCGCGTCGTTCGACGGCCCCGGCCGCACTCCTGCGAGTGCGCGGCCGGGGCCTTCCGCTTTTCCTCGCCCGGCCCCTGACCTGCCGGTTTCCGGCGGGGGCTGCGGAGTGTGACGGAGGTCATGCAGCGGAAGTGAAGATTCCGTTCTGCGTGTGTGTCCACCCCTCGGGAAATGCGGTCGTACCGACCTTGCGGAATGGGTGGCCAGGAAGCGTGGGAGGGGTGATCATGAGAAGTCCAGAGCGCACTTCCCACGAGGAGGCACGGGTGGCCGAGACTCTGAAGAAGGGCAGCCGGGTAACCGGCGCCGCGCGCGACAAGCTCGCGGCAGACCTGAAGAAGAAGTACGACTCCGGTGCGAGTATCCGGGCGCTGGCCGAAGAGACCGGCCGGTCCTACGGATTCGTCCACCGGATGCTCAGTGAGTCCGGGGTCTCGCTGCGTGGTCGCGGAGGCGCGACACGCGGCAAGAAGGCCGCCACGGCCTGATTCCCCCCGGTCCCATCCGTTCCGACGTTCCACCGCTCCACTGAACCAGCGGTTCCTTCGGTGACCCCCGGCCGGCCCTCCGGCCGACCGGGTGGTTACTGTGCAGTCACTTAGGCCGGGCTTGCGGCCGACTGCACACCGGAGGCATACAGATGGCTCTGCTCGACAAGGACGGCGTACGACTCACCGTCGACGACACGGTCGCCACGGTGACACTGACCAATCCGGCCAAGCGAAACGCCCAGTCCCCCGCGCTCTGGCGGGCATTGGCCGAGGCCGGAAGGTCGTTGCCGGGCACCGTCCGGGTCGTCGTGCTGCGCGGCGAGGGACAGTCCTTCTCCGCCGGGCTCGACCGGCAGGCGTTCACCCCCGAAGGCTTCGAGGGCGAGCCGTCCTTCCTCGATCTGGCACGCGGTTCGGACGAACTGCTCGACTCCACCATCGCCGAGTACCAGGAGGCATTCACCTGGTGGCGGCGCACCGACATCATCTCCGTCGCCGCGGTGCAGGGACATGCGATCGGCGCCGGCTTCCAGCTCGCGCTCGCGTGCGATCTGCGCGTCGTCGCGGACGACGTGCAGTTCGCCATGCGCGAGACCAGCCTGGGCCTGGTTCCCGACCTGACCGGTACCCAGCCCCTGACCTCCCTGGTCGGCTACGCCCGCGCGCTGGAGATCTGCGCCACGGGCCGCTTCGTGCACGCCGAGGAGGCCGAGCGGGTCGGCCTCGCCAACCTCGTCGTCCCCGCGGACGAGCTCGATGCCGCCGTCCAGGACCTCACGACCGCGCTGCTGGCCCCGCCGCGGGACGCCGTGATCGAGACCAAGGCCCTGCTCCGCGCCGCCCCCTCCCGCCCGTACGACGAGCAGCGCGCCGCCGAGCGCGCCGCCCAGGCCCGCCGCCTGCGCGATCTGGCGGGCCTCTCCGACTGATCCCGGCGGTCCCCGCACGGACCGCCCCGCCGCCCCGTTCCCCCGTCCCGGGGGGCGGGGCGGCGGCATGTCCGGACCGGTGCGGGGCAGGCGCCGGGTACTGCCGGTTGCGGCCGACCGGCGTAGCTCCCGGTGCGTCGCGGGTGGTACCCGCCTACCGTGGTCGGGAGTCCAAGCTTCCCGTTCTAAGGACGAGCGATGACTGAAACCGCAGCAGGGGGACACTCCTCCGCAGCAGGGGGACACTCCAAGGAGCCCGGCGACCGGGGCCGTACGTCCATCGCCGACGGCGTGGTCGAGAAGATCGCCGGACTGGCCGCGCGCGAGGTGCTCGGCGTCCACGCCATGGGCAGCGGCAGCGGCATCTCCCGTACGTTCGGCGCCGTGCGCGACCGGGTGCCCGGGGGAGCCAAGGCCGGCGTGAGCCGCGGGGTCAAGGCGGAGGTCGGCGAGGTCCAGACCGCCCTCGACCTGGAGATCGTCGTCGACTACGGCGTGTCGATCCGTGACGTGGCCCGGGCCGTCCGTGAGAACGTCGTCTCGGCCGTCGAGCGGATGACCGGCCTGGAGGTGGTGGAGGTCAACATCGCCGTCAGCGACGTCAAACTGCCCGACGAGGAAGACGAGGAACCGGAATCCCGGCTCCACTAGGCGATCCCCCTCCACCACTTCGCTCCGCCGAGAGGAGCCCGCATGAGCATGGCGGTCGTCGGCCTGCTGGCCGGCATGGCACTGGGGTTCGCCGGATATTTCGGCGGCTTCGGGGCCTTCCTACTGGTGGCCGCCCTCGGCGCCATCGGGTTCGTCCTGGGCCGGTTCCTCGACGGGGACCTGGAGGCGGCCGACCTGTTCCGCCCCCGGGACCGCGACCGGGGTCGCGGCCGCGACGACCGGGGCAGGTGAGGCCCCGGTGAGCACGCCCAGGACCATCGCGACACAGGTGGACCCGGCGGACCGGGGTGCCACCCGCATCGCCGACCGGGTCGTCGCGAAGATCGCCGCCCAGGCCGCGCGGGAGGCGCTCGCGGCCGGCGGCCCGGCGGCGCCCGGTCCGGGCTCCGCCGCGCCGGCCCCGCACGCCACCGTCACGGTGCACCACGACATCGCCCGGGTCCGCATCAACATGGAGCTGGACTACCCCTCCGACGTCGCCGCGCAGTGCGCGGCGGTGCGCAGCCAGGTCGTCCGGCGGATCGCGGAGTGCGCGTCGATGTCCGTGCCCGAGGTGGACATCGAAGTCGAGCACCTGCACTCCGCACACACCCGGCTCTCCGCCGGGCGGGACCGGCGGCTGCGGTGAGCGCTCCGCCGCCCGACGGCACCGCCCCCTCGGCCCGGCTGCGTTCCGCGCGGCGCGTCCCGGCCGCCGTCACCGCCTGCGTGGTGCTGGGCGCGGCGGGCCTGCTCCTGTACGACCTGATCGCCGTACGGGCCGACCGCCCCGGGATGAGCTGGCGCCGCGACCTCGCCCACCAGCTCGAACGGCACGCCCCGGCGGACCCGGCCGTGATGGCGGGCGGCGGCGTGCTGGCCGCGGCCGGGCTGCTGCTCCTGGTGCTGGCGATCGCCCCGGGCCTCCGCTCGATCCTGCCGATGCGCACGCCCGACCCGGACCCGGCCACGGGCGTACGGGCCGCGCTCGGCCGCAAGGACGCGGCCCAGGTGCTGCGGGACCGGGCCATGGAGGTGTCCGGGGTGCGGTCGGTCAGGGTGAAGGTGGGCCGCTCCCGCATCGGGGTCCGGGCCACCTCTCACTTCCGGGAGCTGGACGAGGTACGGGCCGACCTGGACGCGGTCCTCGCGGTCGGCATCGAGGAACTGGGTCTCGCGCGCCCGCCGCGGACGCGCGTACGGGTCGGGAGGTGAGCACGGCGTGCTCAACGTGGTGAACCGGATCGTGCTGGCGCTGATCGGACTGGCCCTGATGGCGGCCGGCGCCGCGGTGCTGACCGGGTCGTGGCCGTTCGGCGGCCGGCACGCGCCGCTGCTGACCGCCGCCACCCGGCAGCGGTACGGCCACGGCGAGAGCTGGTACTGGTGGGCGGTGGCCGCCGGACTGGGGCTGTGTGTGCTGCTGGCCCTGTGGTGGCTGCTGGCCCAGCTGAGGCGCTCGCGCCTGCAGGCCGTGACCGTCGACACCGGGGACGGGGCCTTCGCCCTGCTGCGGGGCCGGGCGCTGGAGGAGGCGGTGGCCGCGGAGGCCGGCGCCCTCGACGGCGTCGCCCGCTGCCGGGTGGCGCTGCGCCGCAGGCGCGGATCGCCCGCGCTGCGGGTCGCGCTGGAACTGGAGCCGTACGCGGTTCCGGCCGACGCGCTCGCGGGGCTGGCCGGTCCGGTCATGGCCAACGCCCGCACCTCGGCGGGCCTTGCGGCGCTGCCGGCGGAGGCCCGTCTGAAGGTGGCGTCCCACCGGGCCCGGCGGGTGACGTGAACCGGACCCGGTGACGGCGCCTCCCGGGTCCGGCGACGACGTGGCCGGGCCCGGGAGGCGCCCCCGGAGCAGCCGTCCCGGAAGCCCCGTCAGAAGCCGTGCCGGGAGCCCCCGTCGACCGGGAGCATGACGCCCGTCAGGTAGGACGCGGCGGGGGACAGCAGGAACGCGGCCGTGCGGCCGAACTCCTCCGGGGCCCCGTAGCGCCGCAGCGGGATGCGGGACTCGTTCCCCGCCCGCGCGGCATCCGCGTCGCCGGACAGCGCGTCGAGCTCGCGCACCCGGTCGGTGTCGATGCGCGCCGGGAGCAGGCCCACGACGCGGATGCCGCGCGGACCGAGCTCGACCGACAGCGACTTCGCGAAGCCCGCCAGGCCCGGTCGCAGACCGTTGGAGATGGTCAGGCCGGGGATCGGTTCGTGGACCGAGCCCGACAGGACGAAGCCGATGACCCCGCCCTCGCCCAGCTCGGCGGCGGCCGTCCGCGCGAGGCGGACCGCGCCCAGGAACACCGACTCGAAGGCCGCCGACCACTGCTCGTCCGTGTTGTCGGCCGCGCTGCCCGGGGCCGGGCCGCCGACGCTGATCAGGATGCCGTCGAAGCGGCCGAAGCGCTCGCGCGCGGTGGCGACGAGCCGCCCGGCCGCGGCCGGTTCGGAGTTGTCGGCGGCGACGCCGGCCGCGTTCGGGCCGAGCGAGGCGGCGGCATCGGCCGCCCGCTTCTCGTCGCGGCCGGTCAGGAGCACTTTCGCGCCGTCGGCGGTCAGTTCACGGGCGGAGGCGTAGCCGAGGCCGCGGGTGGCTCCGGTGACGACGTAGACACGGTCCTTCAGTCCAAGATCCATGCCGACACGCTACGCCGTCGCGGGCTCCCGCTCGGCGGCACGGGCGGCCTGCTCGTCGAGGTCGCGCTTCTCGCGCCGTACGAGGATCACCCAGCCCACCGGAACCGCGGCGGTGAACAGCCACCACTGGACGGCGTACGCCATGTGGGGGCCGATGGAGTCGTGGTCGGGGTCGCCGATCATCCGCGGGCTGCCGTCCGCGGGGGCCGGGCCGGTGAGTTCCATGTAGCCGCCGAGGACCGGGCGGCCCAGGAACTCCGCCTGCCGGGTGCTGTTGATCAGCATCACCTGACGGTCCGGGAGGCCCTTGCGGTCCTTGATCCCGCTGCTGCCGCTCGTCTCGTCGGCCTTGAGCCGGCCGGTGAGCGTCACCTCGCCGGCGGGGGCGGCCGGCACCGGCGGGTAGGCGCGGGGGTCGTCGCCGCCCGGCACCCAGCCCCGGTTGACCAGGACGGCCCGGCCGTCGGCGAGCACCAGCGGGGTCAGGACGTGGAAGCCGACCTTGTCGTCCCCGTCGGTCCGCATCCGCACGACCACCTCGTGCGCGGTGTCGTACGTACCGGTCGCGGTGACGGCGCGCCAGAAGTCGGCGCGGGGGACCCGGTGGCCCGGAGAGGTGACCTCGGTCACGGGCACCGGCCGGTCCCGCAGGTTCGCCTCGATCAGCTGGTTCTGCGCGACCCGGTGCTCATGGCGGTGGAACTGCCAGAACCCCAGCTTGATCGTCGCGGGGACGAAGGCCAGGGCGACGAGGGTCAGGCACACCCACTGCCGGGTCAGTACAAAGCGGTACACGCCCACGACGGTACCCCCAGCCGGAGGGACCCCGGCGGCCGGGTGGCCGTCCGGGGTCGGGGCGCGGGGGACGCGGCGGGAGGAGCGGGGGACGGACACAGCCCCGGCCGAGGGGGTCAGACGCGGTCGACGACGCCCACCTTCCCCTCCGCCCGGGCGCAGTGCGCCCCGCAGAACCACTGGCCTTCGACCTCGACGCCCTGCCCGATGATCTGGACCCGGCAGTGCTCGCAGATGGGCGCCATGCGGTGGATGGCGCAGGAGAAGCAGTCGAAGACGTGCACGGCGCCCTGCGCGTGCACCTCGAACGACATGCCGTAATCGTTTCCGCAGACCTCACAACGTGCCATGCGCCGAATGCTGCGCACGGCGGCCGGGCGGAACAAGATCCACCGGGGTGAGTCGCCGTGCCTGCACCCGGCCGGCGCAACGCACGGCCCGGCGGGCCTCCGTGCGCGCCGCCCCTCAGTCCTCGGCGGCGGCCACGTCGCGCAGCAGGTGGGTGAAGGCCGCCTCGTCGACGACCGGGGTGTCGAAGGCCGCCGCCTTGACGGTCTTGGAGGTCGCCGAGTCGGGGTCGTTCGTCACCAGCAGGCTGGTGAGCCGCGACACGCTCGTCGCCACGTGCAGTCCCGCCTCGACGGCGCGGTCCTCCAGCAGGTCCCGGTCCACCGAGGTGTCACCGGAGAAGGCGATCCGCATGCCCTGCTTGAGCGGCTTGCCGTCCTCGAACCGCCCCGGGTTCGGGTGCGGGCACGGCGGCCGCTTGCGCGAGGCGCGCCAGTTGCCGCCCCCGTACGAGGCCTGGTGGCCGATCCGCGGCGCGGCCGGGGCGTCCGACCACTCCGTCAGCGGCCGGCACTCCAGCAGCGGCAGCCGTACGCCGTCCCGCGCGGCCGCGTGCAGCGAGGGGCGGAAGGCCTCCGCGAGCACCCGGGCGTCGTCGAGCGCGTGGTGGGCGCGCTGCTGCACCACCCCGAAGTGCGCGGCCAGCGACTCCAGCTTGTGGTTGGGCAGCGGCAGGCCCAGCTCCTTCGACAGGGCGATGGTGCACAGCCGCTGACGGACCGGCGCGGCCCCGGCGGCCCGCGCGTACTCCCGGGCGATCATCTGCCAGTCGAAGATGGCGTTGTGCGCGACGAGCACCCGGTCCGCGAGCCGCCCGGCGAACTCCTCGGCGATGTCCCCGAAGAGCGGGGCGTCCTGGAGCAGGTCGCTGGTGAGGCCGTGGATCCACACGGGCCCGGGGTCCCGCTGCGGGTTGACCAGGGTGTACCAGTGGTCCTCGACATTGCCCTGCGCGTCGAGCCGGTAGACGGCTGCGGAGACTATCCGGTCGTCGCGAGCGAGCCCGGTGGTCTCCACGTCGACGACCGCGTACCCCTGTGGGTACGCGGTCGGCCACATCGTGTCTGCGGTCGTACGGTCGTCGAGCATGGTCACAGAGGATATCGGCCCCGACCGACAGCCGTGTCCGCGGCTGGTGGGCGCGGGCGCCGGGAGGCGCTCAGCCCAGGGCGGCGACCAGGTCGCCCGCGGCGAGCTGTTCGAGCCCACAGCCATCAACGGGCCCCGGCAGCAACCGGTATACCGAGCCGCTCGCCCCGGTCGGCACCACCTCGCCGTCCACCAGCGCGAGGAACACCGACCGCCCGGAAGCGGCGGCGCCGGCGAGCGCCGCGACCCGGTCGGAGGTCTCCCGGGCGTCCGGCTCGCCCAGGCCGACCAGCCGGGCGGCGAACCCGGCGGTGTCCTCGCCGGCCCGGCGCCGGTACGTCCACAGCTCGTCCGGGTCGTCCGGCCGGGGCGTGCGGCGCAGCACGGCGACGTCCCGGCAGCGCGCCGCCGCGTGCCAGCCGGCCAGCTTCCACAGGGTGGTGCGGCCGGTGGAGAAGTACTGGAACAGGTCCCGGCCGATGCGCGCCAGGTCGGAGCCGTGCGCCGCGACGCTGTGGAAGCCCTCGTCGTCCGGAAGGTGGACGTCGGTCCACAGGAAGCCGCGCCGTTCGAGGTCGACGAGGAGCGGCACGTGGATCCGGGAACTGCCGACCAGGTCGTAGCGCTGGCGCACCGTCCGCGGGTCGTAGCGGGCGGTCCGCCCGGAGCGGGAAGGCAGCGCCATGAACCCGGCGAAGGCGTCGGGCAGCAGCTCGAAGGGGATGTTGTTGTAGCTGAAGACGACCGGTACGGCGAAGCGCACCCCGGTGTCGGCCAGCGCGTCCAGGTCGATGTCGACGTACTCGCTCGCCCCCGCGGGGGCGGGGGCGGAGGTGAGGTCCCCGGAGTGGACGACGGCGCCACCGCCGTACACGAGGCGCGTGTAGTCGCACACGCCCACGTGGTTCCAGTCCGCGTCGAACAGCGCCACCGACAGGTCCAGGTCCACCCGCTTGCGCGGCGGCTGCGTCCAGTGCAGGAACATGCGCAGCACCTGACCGTCGGGCAGGGCCTGGAAGCTGCCCTTGGGGACGGTGACCAGCGCCTTGGCCGCGGCCCGCTCGGTCGACGGGACGTTCAGGTGGGCGAGGCGCGTGTCGAGCACCGCCATGTCGTACGGCTCCGCCGCGGACAGCCGGCGCAGCACCTCCCGCTCGAACACCTCGCACACCGACCGGGTCACGGCCTCCGGGAAGGGGGCGCGGTCCTCGTCCCGGGTGTAGGACAGGGCGACCTGTCCGCGGGGGAAGAACACCCGCCGGGAGCCCGGGAGATGGCGGACGCGCAGCCGACCGAGCGCGGACAGCACGGGTCCGGGCCCGGCCTTCGGCAGCCGCTCCTCCAGGACCCGGGCGACCTGCGGGGGCAGCGTGTCCGCCGCGTACCGCCGCAGCAGGTGGTCCAGGCGGCGTACGAGTTCCCCCGGCCGTTCGGCGAGCACGGCGAGCGCCCGGTCCGGGTCCGGGTGCCGCAGGGCCTCCTCGGCGCGGCCCTTCCAGGTGGCCGCCCGCAGGAGCGGGCCGTCGGCGCGGACGGCGTGCGGGTGCGCGGCGGCCGTGGCGAGCAGGGCCGCGCCCAGGGCGGTGCCCCGGGTGTCGGTCCCGCGCAGCACGGCGAAGGCCAGCGCGGCGCGCGGGTGGCGCGCGTGCCCCTCGAAGGGGTGCAGGATCTCGGCGGCCCGCTTCCACGGATCGGGGTGGCGCAGGACGTCCTCGACCAGGTCGGCCGGGTCCAGCGCGTCCAGGACGCCGAGGAGTTCACGGCGCAGGGGGCGCGGCAGGGACCGTACGCGCGGCGGTTCCAGCAGGTTCGCCTCGCCGCCGGACCACACGGCGAGCAGCCGCAGGACGTCGGTGGCGGTGGTGAGCCGCGCGGGCAGCAGGGCGCGCACGGCCTCGCGGGTGCGGCGCTCGCGCAGCAGGGTGCCCAGCACCAGTGCCTTGGTCTCCCGTACGGGGATGTCGTCCGGGAGCCAGCCGAGCCCGGCGGGGGCGTGGGCGAGCAGCACCCGGGTCTCCTCGACGTCGTGCGGGGAGAGCGGGGTGCGGCGCGCGAGCAGCCGGCCGAGGGCGGTGACGCAGTCGGCGGGGCGGTCGGTGCCGAACCGGAGCAGCCGCAGCGGGCCCGCGGAGGTGCCGTCGTCCGGGTCGCCGCCGTCCGCGGCGCCTGTGCCGCGGGGGCCCGTGCCGTCCTCCGCGGCCGGAGCCGGCTCCGGCGGGAGGCGCAGGAACGGGTCGCCGGGGTCGACGCGGCCGTGGCAGACCGGACAGCCCGTGTACACGGAGCCGTCCCAGCAGCTCCGGCAGACCAGATGGGCGCAGGGCGCGACGGGGTGGACGCTGCCGGGGTTCGCGCACCGCACGCACGGCTGGTCCGGCCACTGGAGGAGGAGGGCCAGGACCCGGTCGACCCACAGTCCGTACATGTCGTCCGGCACGGAGGCGGGGAAGGTGCGGAACAGTGGCATGTGGGTGCGGTCGGACCCCAGCAGGACGTCGATGTCACCGACCAGCTGCGCACCGGCCCGGGCGAGTCCGGTGGGGCCGAGCCAGGCGAGGGCCGACCGCAGCGGCGGCGTCAGGGCGTGTCCCCGGTCGAGGAGTTCGGCCTCCAGGGCCATCAGGCCCCCGTCCGTCGGGGGGTCGCCGGGGCGCGGCCCGGCCTGGTCGACGTACACGGTCTGGAGACGGCGCAGCAGGACGGTCGACAGCTCGGGCAAAGGGGGGATTCCTCCGGAACGGGGAAGGGAGAGGGGCGGGGGCGGAGAGGGGGCGCGCTACGGGTTTTCGAAGGAGGTCGAGAAGGAAGCACTCCGCGGAGCCGCCCCCGCGCCGCAGATACAACCACGGGCGCCGGAGCGTGCCAACCGAATTAACGGCGGGGTCCGGCGGCTCGACCGGGGGGCCCGGCGGCCTCCGGGAGCAGCGCCGTGACCAGGGACCGCACCGACAGCAGGAAGATCCGCTCCGGATCGGCCGGGCGGGCCAGGGCCCGGGCGAGGGCGGGGTCGCGGGGCGCGGCGGCCGGGTCCCAGAGATCGCTCTCGGCGGGGGACTGGGCGGGGGAGCGTTCGCGGTTGCGCTCGACCAGCAGGAAGCCGATGACCTGGAACTGGATCACGCGCACCGCGTCGGCCGCCCGCGCGCCGCGCAGTCCGGCGGCGTGCACCTCGTGCACGAGGGCCTGCTGTGCGGGCAGGAACATCCGCTCGGTGAGCCCGCGTTCGTGGACCATCGCGATCAGGTGCGGCCGCGCCCGCAGTTCGCGGCGCAGGATCCGGGCCACCGACAGGATGCGGGCGCCGGGGGTGCGTCCGGCCGGACGGATCGCGCCCATCTCCTCGACGGTCCGCTCCACGAGGGCGTCCAGCAGGGACTCGCGGTTGCCGACGTGCCAGTAGATGGAGGTGACCGCGGTGCCCAGCTCGGCGGCGAGCTTGCGCATGGTGAGGGCGTCCGGACCGTGCTGTCTGACCAGGCGCGAGGCGGCTTCCAGGACCTCCACCCGGGTCAGTGTGCTTCTGGCCATCCCCGTATCGCCCATCTGTTGATCCGTCAGTTCTGTTGCATGCAAGGGTATTTACCCTTCATCGGCGGCGGTGTAACTGTGTTACAGAACCGACCGAAGGGTGGTGCGAGAGATGGCACGCGTACGGTACGGAGCGCGGACCGAGGCCGAGATCGCGGCGTCGCGCGAGAAGAGCTCCAAGCTCCCCGACATCTGGTCCACCGGCGTGGTGGCGGTCTGGGAGAGCGACCCCGACGTGGTGGCGGCGGTCCTCCCGCCCCCGCTGGAGCCGGCCGGCCGGCCCCTGGTGCGGGCCAACATCAGCCAGGTCGACCTGCCCGGATACCCGCTCGGCGCGGGCTCGGTGGCCGTCGCCGCCCGGCACGGCGGCGTCGAGGGCTGGTACCCGCTGGTCATGCCGATGACCCACGAGCGCGCCCTGATCGGCGGGCGCGAGGTCTTCGGCGAGCCGAAGAAGCTGGGCGAGGTCACCGTCGAGCGCGACGGCCTCGTGGTCCGGGCCGCGCTCGCCCGGCACGGCATCGCGTTCGTCGAGGTCCGCGGGGCGGTGGACCGCGCGCTGCCGCTGCCCGAACCGACCCGCAAGACCGACTTCTACTTCAAGTTCTCGCCCGCGGTCGACGGTTCGGGCTTCGACGCCGACCCGGTCCTCGTCCACTGCACGCGCAACGAGAGGGTCCGCAAGCTGGAGCACATCACCGGCGACGTGGTGCTGCGGGAGTCGATGTTCGACCCCGTCGCCGACCTCCCCGTCCTGCGGATCGTGGAGATCACCATCGGCGAGAAGACCACCGACCAGCGGGGCCGGGTCGTCGAGCGGGTCAGCGCGCAGGCCCTGCTCCCGTACATCCACCAGCGCTACGACGACCCCCTGCAGATCCTCGACGGCCCGCCCGAGGGGAGCGTCTGAGATGCGGCTCGAACCGGGACAGGTGGCCGTCGTCACCGGCGCCGCGAGCGGCATCGGCCTCGCGATGGCCCGCCGCTTCGCCGCCGAGGGCCTGAAGGTGGTCCTCGCCGACGTGGAGGAGGGCGCCCTGCACAAGGCCGCCGGCGAACTCGCCGAGGACGGGGCCGAGGTACGGGCCCGGGCCGTCGACGTCAGCGACCGCGACTCGGTGCTCTCCCTCGCGGACGCCGCGTACGGGGCCTTCGGCGCCGTCCACGTGCTCTGCAACAACGCGGGCGTCGGCTCCGGAGCCGAGGGCCGGATGTGGGAGCACGAGCCCAACGACTGGAAGTGGGCCTTCTCCGTCAACGTCTGGGGCGTCTTCCACGGCATCCAGGCCTTCGTCCCGCGCATGATCGCGGCCGGCGGCCCCGGCCACGTCGTCAACACCTCCTCCGGCGACGGCGGCATCGCCCCGCTGCCCACCGCCTCCGTGTACGCCGTCACCAAGGCGGCCGTGGTCACGATGACCGAGTCGCTGTACGCCCACCTCAAGGCGGAGGGCGCGGACATCGGCGCCTCCGTCCTCTTCCCCGGACCGCACATGCTGCGCACCGGCCTGTGGGAGTCCCACCGCAACCGGCCCGACCGGTACGCGAAGGAGCGCCCGCGCAAGTCCCCGTACCGCAGCCTCGACCAGTACGAGGCCGCCATGAGGCAGGCCGGGCACGCCGTGGAGTTCACCCCCGTCGAGGACGTCGCCGAGCACGTCGTCGACGGCATCCGCGCCGACCGCTTCTGGATGCTCCCGGCGAGCGCGCACAGCGACCGGCAGATCCGCGCCCGGTCGCAGTCGATGCTCGACCGCGCCAACCCCGCCTACCTGGAAAGCTTCATCCTCGACTGAGGGGCCCGCCGTGCCTGACGACACCCGTGAAGACCCGTACCTGATCATCTCCTCCGACTGCCACGCGGGCCTGCCGACCGAGCAGTACCGCCCGTACCTCGACTCCCGCTTCCACGCCCGGTTCGACGAGTTCCTCGGCCAGCGCGACGCCCGCCGCGCGGAGGCCACCCGCCTCGGCGTGCGCAACGAGGCCTTCGCGGAGAAGTGGTTCCGCGACCACGAGGAAGGCCTCAAGGGCGGCTGGGACACCGGACAGCGGCTGAAGGAACTCGACGGCGACGGCGTGGCCGGCGAGGTCGTCTTCCCCGACGCGGACGCCGTCGACAGCCAGACCGCGGCCCCCTTCGGGGTGGGCCTCGGCCTCTCCGGCGACCAGGACCCCGAACTCGGCATGGCGGGCGCGCAGGCGCACAACCGGTGGCTGGCCGAGTTCGTCGGCGCCGGGGCCGGCAAGAACGCGGCGCGCCACTGCGGCGTCGCCCTGCTCCCCATCACGGGCGAGCCGGACAAGGTCGTCGCGGAGATCCACCGGGCCAAGGAGTCCGGGCTGGGCGCGCTGATGATCCCCGCGATGTGGGTCGACAAGGCGCCCTACCACGACCGCCGTTACGACCCGGTGTGGGCGGCGGCGGCCGAGACGCGGATGCCGATCGTCACCCACTCCGGCTCCTCCCCGCGCCACGAGTACGGCGACCACCTGGGCATCTTCGTCTCCGAGGTCACCTGGTGGCCGGCCCGCCCGCTGTGGTTCCTGCTCTGGTCGGGCGTCTTCGAGCGGCACCCGGGCCTCAGGTTCGGCGTCGCGGAATCGGGCTGCTGGTGGCTGCCGAACCAGCTGTGGTTCATGGACCGCCTCTACCTCGGCGCCCACGGCGGCAAGAAGCTCTCGCCGTTCGAGGAACTGAAGCGCCCGCCCAGCGAGTACCTGGACCGGCAGGTGTTCGTCTGCGCCACGAACACCAAGCGGCGGGAGCTGGCGCAGCGCTACGAGATCGGCGTGGACAACATCCTGTGGGGCTCGGACTTCCCGCACCCCGAGGGCACCTGGCCGAACACCCGGGCCTGGCTGCGGAACACCTTCCACGACATCCCGGTCTCCGAGACCCGCCGGATGCTCGGCCTGTCGGCCGCGGAGGTCTTCGGCTTCGACACGGACGCGCTCGCCCCGATCGCCCGCCGGATCGGCCCCACCCCGGCCGACCTGGGTCAGAGCGCCGACCAAGGGGCGGTGGAGGCCTCCTGGTCCCGCTCCCGGGAGGTGGGCCGGCACTGGCTGACCGAGCACGACTTCCCGGTGCTGGGGGTGAACCCGTGAGCGCGGCGGACCGGTACACCGTCATCTCGGCGGACTGCCACGCGGGCGCCGACCTGCTGGACTACAAGCCGTACCTGGAGAAGCGCCACCACGACGAGTTCGACGCCTGGGCGGCCGCGTACACCAATCCGTACGAGGACCTGCTCGCGGACACGGCGGACCGCAACTGGAACTCCCGGCGCCGGCTGGCCGAGATGGAGGCCGACGGGATCGTCGCGGAGGTCCTCTTCCCCAACACCATCCCGCCGTTCTTCCCCAACGCCTCCCTGATGGCCCAGCCCCCGACGGCCGGGGAGTTCACCCTGCGCTGGGCCGGCCTCCAGGCCCACAACCGCTGGCTGGCGGACTTCTGCGCGGACGCCCCGGGCCGGCGGGCGGGCGTCGCGCAGATCCTGCTGAACGACGTCGGGGAGGCGGTGAAGGAGATCCGCCGTACGAAGGAGGCCGGCCTGACGGGCGGCATCCTGCTGCCGGGCGCCCCGCCCGGCAGCGGGGTCCCCGAGCTCTACTCGGCCGCGTACGACCCGATCTGGGCGGTCTGCGACGAGCTGGACGTCCCGGTCAACCACCACGGCGGCTCGGCGTCCCCGCCGCTCGGCGACGAACCGGCCGCGCGGGCCGTCTTCATGGTGGAGACGACCTGGTTCTCGCACCGGGCCCTGTGGCACCTCATCTTCGGCGGCGCCTTCCGCCGGCACCCGGGCCTGAGGCTGGTCCTGACGGAACAGGGCTCCGGCTGGATCCCGGGCGTGATGCAGATGCTGGACTACTACCACGGCCGCCTGGTCGCGGCCTCGGCCACCGCCGAGTCCAAGTTCGGCGCGGGCCTCGCCGACTCCATGGGCAAGGGCCCGAGCGAGGTGTGGCGGGACAACTGCTTCGTGGGCGCGAGCTTCATGCGCCCCCACGAGGTCCCGCTGCGGGACCGGATCGGCCTCGACAAGATCATGTGGGGCAGCGACTACCCCCACGACGAGGGCACCGCCCCGTTCTCCCGCGAGGGCCTGCGGATCGCGTACGCCGGCCTCCCGCGCGAGGAGGTCGCGGCGATGGTCGGCGGCAACGCCGCCCGCGTCTACGGCTTCGACCTCGCCCTCCTGGACGCGCTGGCCGCCGAGCACGGCCCGCTGGTCTCGGAGATCGCCGAGCCGCTGACGGAGGTCCCCCCGCAGGCCACCAGTCCGGCCTTCGCCCGCGGCGGTTCGGTCCGCGTCTGGTGACACCGGGTCGGTCCGGCGCGGGGGTCCCGGGCCCGGGACGGCCCGGGGCCCCTGCGCCGGGCCGGCCGGGACCCGGGGCCCCCGCGCCGGGGACCCGCCCTGCCGCGCCGTCGGGTGAACCGTCGGTAACACCGATGGATACCGATCGGTAACAACCTCTAGCGGCGCCCGTGAGGCCGCCTCTATGGTGCGGTCATGCCGAACCTGCCCGATGTCGTGCTGTGGTCCATACCAGCCTTCGTGCTGCTCACCGTCGTGGAGTTGGTGAGCTACCGGATCCATCCCGACGAGGACGCCGCCGGGTACGAGACCAAGGACGCCGTCACCAGCCTCGGCATGGGGATCGGCAGCCTCGTCTTCGACTTCCTCTGGAAGATCCCGATCGCCCTGATCTACGCGGCGGTCTACGAGCTGACCCCCCTGCGCGTCCCCGTGCTGTGGTGGACCGTCCTGCTGATGCTGCTCGCGCAGGACTTCCTCTACTACTGGCAGCACCGCGGCCACCACGTGATCCGCATCCTGTGGGCCTGCCACGTCGTGCACCACAGCAGCCGCAAGTTCAACCTCACCACCGCCCTGCGCCAGCCCTGGACCAGCTGGACCTCCTGGCCGTTCTACCTGCCGATGATCGCCCTCGGCGTCCACCCGGCCGCCGTGGCCTTCTGCTACTCGGTCAACCTCGTCTACCAGTTCGGCATCCACACCGAGCGCATCGGCAAGCTGCCGCGGCCGGTCGAGTACGTCTTCAACACCCCCTCCCACCACCGCGTCCACCACGCCTCCCAGGGCGGGTACCTGGACCGCAACTTCGGCGGGATCCTGATCGTCTGGGACCGGATGTTCGGCTCGTGGGTGGGGGAGGGGGACAAGCCGGTCTTCGGCCTCACCAAGAACATCAGCACCTACAACCCGCTGCGCGTGGCCACCCACGAGTACGCCTCCATCGCCCGGGACGTCCGCGCCGCCGAAAGCTGGCGCGAGCGGGCCGGCCGCGTCTTCGGCGGCCCGGGCTGGCAGCCGGCCCCGGCCGGCTCCCCGGCCCCGGCCCCGGCCCCGGCCGCCTCCGCCGTCGCCTCCGCGGCCCCCGCCCCCGCCCCCGCCCCGGCCGGCAGTCCGGTCGCGTTCCCCGTCCAGGCGACCGACGCCGCCGACGCCCCCCAGCCCGTACGGGAGACCACCGCGTGAGCACCGCAGAGTCGGCCGGCCGGCCGGCCCCCGCCTGGGCCGCCGGCCGGGCGCCCGCCGGGCGGGACCGGCTCGGCCGGGCCGCCCTCGCCGGGTTCGCCCTCGCCACCGCCGCCGACCTCGGCTCCCTCCTCGCCGGCTGGGACCCCGGGCACCTGGTCTTCAAGCCGCTGCTGATGCCGCTGCTCGTCGCGTACGCGCTCACCCGCGGCGCGCCCCGGCTGCTGGTCGCGGCCCTGCTGTTCGGGTGGGGCGGGGACCTGGCCCTGCTCTTCGACGCGGAGGCGGCCTTCCTCGTCGGCATGGGCTCCTTCGCCGCCGGACACGTCTGCTACCTCGTGCTGTTCGGCCGGCGGCCGGCGAACCCGCTGCTCGCGGGCGGGTACGCGCTCGCCCTCCTCGGCACCGTCGGCCTGATGTGGGGCGACCTCCCCGCGGACCTGCGCATCCCCGTCGCCGGCTACAGCCTGCTGCTCACCGCCATGGCGCTGCGCTCCGGCGCGCTGGGCCTGCGGGCCGGACTCGGCGGCGCGCTGTTCCTGCTCTCCGACACCCTCATCGCCACCGGGGTCGCCGAGTGGCCCCAGCCGCCCCGCCCGGACTTCTGGATCATGGCCACCTACCTGGCCGCCCAGTACCTCCTGGCCACGGGCGTCCTGGCAGCGGGGCAGGCGTACCGTAGGGAAGTCATACAAGACTGAGCCCCTGAGCCGGAGGACTGCACCACCATGCGCGCCACCGTCATCCACGCCCCGCACGACATCCGCGTGGAGGAGGTGCCCGACGCCTCGATCCGGCGTCCCGAGGACGCCGTCGTCCGCGTCCTGCGCTCCTGCATCTGCGGCAGCGACCTCTGGGCCTACCGGGGCGAGGCCGCGCGTCAGCCCGGCCAGCGCATCGGCCACGAGTTCCTCGGCGTCGTGGAGGAGACCGGCCCGGCCGTGTCCGGCCTGCGCGCGGGCGACCTGGTCGTCGCGCCCTTCATGTGGTCCGACGGCACCTGCGACTTCTGCGTCGAGGGCCTCTACACGTCCTGCGAGCACGGCGGCTTCTGGGGCTCGGTCGGCCACGACGGCGGGCAGGGCGAAGCCGTCCGCGTACCGCACGCCGACGGCACCCTGGTGAAGCTGCCCGCCGAGGCCGCCTCCGACGACCACCTGCTGACCGGGCTGCTCGCGCTCTCCGACGTCCTGGGCACCGGGCACCACGCCGCGCTGGGCGCGGGCGTGCGCCCCGGCTCCACCGTCGCCGTCGTCGGCGACGGCGCGGTCGGCCTGTGCGGGGTCCTCGCCGCCAGGCGCCTGGGCGCCGAGCGGATCATCGCGCTGGGCCGGCACACCGCCCGTACGGACATCGCCAAGCTCTTCGGGGCCACCGACGTCGTCGCCGAGCGCGGCGAGGCCGCCGAGGCCGCCGTGCGCGAGCTCACCGGCGGCCGGGGCGCGCACGCGGTCATCGAGGCGGTCGGCACCGAGGAGTCCATGCGCACCGCCGTGAACATCACCCGCGACGGCGGGGCGGTCGGCTACGTCGGCGTCCCGCACGGCAGCGGCACCGGCCTCGACCTCGGTGTCATGTTCGACCGCAACATCACCCTGCGCGGCGGTGTCGCCCCCGTCCGGGCGTACATCCCGGAGCTGCTGGAGGACGTGCTCAGCGGCGCGATCGACCCGGCTCCGGTCTTCGACCGGGCGGTGACCCTGGACGGGGTCCCGGACGGCTACCGCGCGATGGACGACCGCTCCGCGCTGAAGGTCCTGATCAAGGCCTGACGCCGGGGCGCGGGGCGGGGCGGCGCCAGACGCCGTGCGGGAGCCCGCCGGACGTGCGGGAGCCCGCCGGACGTGCGGGAGGGCCGGGCGGGGGAGACCCCCGCCCGGCCCTCTCACGTACCGGGCAGCGCCGTGCGTGCTACTTGACGGCCTTCAGCGCGTCGACCACGCCGTGGCCGTAGTAGCCCGTCTGACCCCACTTGCTCTCGCAGGTGGTGGCGTCGATCAGGACGCCCGTGGCGTCGTAGACCTGCGCCGGGCAGGCCGTCTTGGCGGCCTGGCCCTTGAGCATCGTCTGCAGCTGCGCGGGCGTGGCCTTCGGGTGCGCGCTCTTCAGCAGCGCCGCGACGCCCGCGACGTGCGGGGTCGCCATGGAGGTGCCCTGCTTGTAGCCGTAGCCGCCGCCGAGAACGGTGGACAGGACGCGGCCGTTGGCGTCCGGGGTGGCCGGGACCTGCCACTTGTCGCCGCCGGGGGCCGAGACGTCCGCGACTCCGAGGCCGTAGCTGGAGTAGTAGGACTTGAAGCCCTTGTCACCGGTCGCGGTCACCGTCACGACGCCCGGCAGCTGCGTCGGGACGTCGAGGCAGACGCGCGGGTCGATGGTGCGCGGCACCGGGGTGGTGTCGTTGGGGCTGGTCTCGTCGGTGATCGAGTCGGCCGAGAGGTCGAAGTTCTCGTTGCCGGCCGCGGCGACGTTCAGCACGCCCTTGCGCTCGGCGTACTTGCTCGCCCGGGTGAGGGCCTCCACCAGCGCCTTCTGGTCGTCGTCCGTCTTGCAGTTGAAGTACCAGGGGTCGACGTAGTAGCTGTTGTTGGTCACCTCGATCCCCTTCTCGGCGGCGAACATGAAGCCGCAGACGACGGCCTCGGTGTAGAACAGGCTCGTCGCCGGCTCGCTCACCTTGATCGCGGCGATCTGCACGCCCGGCGCGACACCGCTGACGCCCACGCCGTTGCGGGGGGCCCCGATGGTGCCGGCCACGTGCGTGCCGTGGTCGCTGCCGTCGACGTACGGGCGCCAGGCGCCCTCGGAGGTGTCCGCGACGCCGCCGACGCAGTTGGCGGACTGCTTCTTGGAGAAGTTCGCCGCGAGGTCGGGGTGGGTGTCGTCCACGCCCGTGTCGATGACGCCCACCGTGACGTTCCGGCTGCCGTCGTTGATCTTGTGCGCCTGGTCGGCCTTGATCGCCCGCAGGTCCCACTGGTTGGACTCCAGCGGCTCCTGCCCCGGCGCGGCCGTCGCCGCGGCCTTGGCGGCGTCCGCCGCGCTCAGCCGCTGGGTGGTGCCCTCCTCGGTGGTCTGCACCGTCGTCAGCGGGGCCGTACGGGTGGCGCCGACCGACACGAAGAGGCTGCGCTGGGCCCGCAGCTGCTTGGCGAACTCCGGGTTCTGGGAGTGGGCGACGACGACCCCGATCTGCGGGTGGGACGTCACCACCGTGCCGCCGGCCCGCTCGATGGCCTTCTTCGCCTGCTTCACCGTGCCGTACGAGGTCAGGTTCGCCACGTACGACAGCTTGGGCCCGGAGGTGTCGGGCTTCGAAGCCGCCGCCGTGGCCGCCGTGTTGCCCAGCGGCGCCGCCGAGGCGGCGATCGAGGGCATGAAGGCGAGCGAGGCGGTGAGCGCCAGGCCGACCGGAACGGCCAGGCGGCCGTGCTTCCGAGCGGTACGCGACCCCAGATGCGCCATGGGTTCTCCACATCATCCGTGAAAAAGCCGCCCTGACGCGGTTGCGTCGGACGGGTTCATGACACAGAAACCTAGTGCCGCTGTTCCCTTCTGCGCCATCAGTTCGAGAAACCAGTCCCTAAAGAAACATTGGGTGTTGAACCGTCCCGCCGCGCCGCCCGTGCCGTTGTCAGGGGGGATCAGCGTCACCGTCCCCCTCGCACGGAGGTTGTTTTGTCCGTCGTTCCGACCGCACCCGCGCCGCAAGGAGAGCCCCCCGTGACCACCGAAGCAGCAGCGCCACCACCGGAGGCCGAGGGCGCGCCCCCGGCGGCCCCCACGGCCGAGGAGTTCACGCGCGTCCAGGACAGCGCCGAGTTCGGAGAACTGCGCAGCTCCTTCCGCTCGTTCGCCTTCCCGCTCACCGTGGCCTTCATCGCCTGGTACCTGCTGTACGTCCTGCTCTGCAGCTACGCGGCCGACTTCATGGGGACCGAGCTCTTCGGGAACATCAACGTGGGCCTCGTCCTCGGCCTCGCCCAGTTCGCCACGACCTTCCTGATCGCCTGGCTGTACTCGCGGCACGCCGCCACCAAGCTCGACCCCAAGGCCCTCGCGATCAAGTCCCGTATGGAGGCCGGAGAATGAGCAGCGCCCTCCACCTGACCACGACCGCCGCGGGCGCCACCGAGCACCGGCCGCTGATCATCACCCTGTTCGGCCTGTTCGTCGTCGCCACCCTGATCATCACCGTGTGGGCCGGCCGCCAGACCAAGAGCGCCGCCGACTTCTACGCGGGCGGCCGCCAGTTCACCGGCTTCCAGAACGGCCTCGCGATCTCCGGCGACTACATGTCCGCCGCCTCGTTCCTCGGCATCGCCGGAGCCATCGCCCTCTTCGGCTACGACGGCTTCCTGTACTCCATCGGCTTCCTCGTCGCCTGGCTGGTGGCCCTGCTGCTCGTCGCCGAGCCGCTGCGCAACTCCGGCCGCTACACGATGGGCGACGTCCTCGCGTACCGGATGCGCCAGCGCCCCGTACGGACCGCCGCCGGCACCTCCACCATCGTGGTGTCGATCTTCTACCTGCTCGCCCAGATGGCCGGCGCGGGCGTGCTCGTCTCGCTGCTCCTCGGCATCACCAGCGACGGCGGCAAGGTGGCCGTGGTCGCGCTGGTCGGCATCCTGATGATCGTCTACGTGACCATCGGCGGCATGAAGGGCACCACCTGGGTGCAGATGATCAAGGCGGTCCTGCTGATCGCGGGCGCCCTGCTGATCACGATGCTGGTACTGGTCAAGTTCAACTTCAACGTCTCCGAGCTGCTGGGCAAGGCCGCGGAGAACAGCGGACAGGGCGCCAAGTTCCTCGAACCGGGCATGAAGTACGGCAAGGACTCCACGACCAAGCTCGACTTCATCTCGCTGGGCCTCGCCCTGGTCCTCGGCACCGCCGGACTCCCGCACATCCTGATCCGCTTCTACACCGTCCCGACGGCCAAGGCCGCCCGCAAGTCCGTGAACTGGGCCATCGGCATCATCGGCGCCTTCTACCTGATGACCATCGCCCTCGGCTTCGGCGCCGCCGCCCTGCTCGACCGGGCCGACATCCTGGCCTCGAACAAGGCGGGCAACACCGCGGCGCCCCTGCTCGCCCAGGAGATCGGCGGCGGCGCCGGCTCCACCGGCGGCGCCGTCCTGCTCGCCGTGATCTCGGCGGTCGCCTTCGCCACCATCCTGGCCGTGGTCGCCGGCCTCACCCTCGCCTCCTCCTCGTCCTTCGCGCACGACCTGTACGTCAACGTCATCCGCAAGGGCAAGGCCACCGAGAAGGAGGAGGTGCGCGCCGCCCGCTGGTCCACCGTGGTGATCGGCGCCGTCGCCATCGGGCTGGGCGCCCTCGCCCGCGACCTGAACGTGGCCGGCCTGGTCGCGCTCGCCTTCGCGGTCGCCGCCTCCGCCAACCTGCCGACGATCCTGTACAGCCTCTTCTGGAAGCGCTTCACCACCCAGGGGGCCCTCTGGTCCATCTACGGCGGCCTGATCTCGGCCGTCGGCCTGGTGCTGTTCTCCCCGGTCGTCTCCGGGAAGCCCACCTCGATGTTCAAGGACGCCGACTTCTACTGGTTCCCCCTGGAGAACCCCGGCCTCATCTCCATCCCGCTCGGCTTCCTGCTGGGCTGGCTGGGAACGGTCCTGTCCAAGGAGAAGGCCGACGCGCAGAAGTTCGCCGAGCTGGAGGTCCGCTCGCTGACCGGAACAGGGGCGCACTGAGATCGTCCGAACACCCAGCGTGGCCGCGTCGTACGTCCCTACGACGCGGCCGCGCCGCGTCTCGTTCTTTCGGGCACCCCTGTACGTCACCGGTGTCGCGTAGGCTCGAATACAGCGCACGCGGTACGTCCTCAGCTGCGCGAACCCTACTGAACCGGACAGGGGAGGGGGCCCACAGTGCTTCTCGACACCTACGGCCGCGTGGCCACCGACCTGCGCGTCTCGCTCACGGACCGGTGCAATCTCCGCTGCACCTACTGCATGCCCGAAGAGGGCCTGCAGTGGCTCGGAAAGTCCGATCTGCTGAGTGACGACGAGATCGTCCGGCTGATCCGCATCGCGGTCACCCTGCTCGGCATCACCGAGGTCCGCTTCACCGGGGGCGAGCCGCTGCTGCGGCCCGGCCTGGTCGGGATCGTCGAGCGGTGCGCGGCCCTGGAGCCGCGCCCCCGGATGTCCCTCACCACGAACGGAATCGGCCTCAAGCGCACCGCGCAGGCCCTGAAGGCCGCCGGCCTGGACCGAGTGAACGTTTCCCTGGACACCCTGCGGCCCGAGGTCTTCAAGACCCTCACCCGCCGCGACCGGCACAAGGACGTCATCGACGGCATGGCCGCCGCCCGCGACGCCGGCCTGACCCCGGTGAAGGTCAACGCGGTCCTGATGCCCGGCCTCAACGACGACGAGGCCCCCGACCTGCTGGCCTGGGCCGTCGAGAACGCGTACGAACTCCGCTTCATCGAGCAGATGCCGCTGGACGCCCAGCACGGCTGGAAGCGCGACGGCATGATCACCGCCGGGGACATCCTCACGTCCCTGCGCACCCGCTTCACGCTCACCGAGGAGGGCGCCGACGAACGCGGCTCCGCCCCGGCCGAGCGCTGGGTCGTCGACGGCGGCCCGGCCACCGTCGGCGTCATCGCCTCGGTCACCCGGCCCTTCTGCGGCGCCTGCGACCGCACCCGCCTCACGGCCGACGGCCAGATCCGCACGTGCCTGTTCGCCACCGAGGAGTCCGACCTGCGGGCCGCCCTGCGCTCGGGCGCCCCGGACGAGGAGATCGCCCGGCTGTGGAAGGTCGCGATGTGGGGGAAGAAGGCCGGTTCCGGTCTGGACGACCCGTCCTTCCTCCAGCCCGACCGCCCGATGTCCGCGATCGGCGGCTGAGCCCCGGGCGGCTGAGCCCCCGGCGGGTCAGGCCCGGGCGGGTCAGGCCCGCTCCGAGCCCTCCGGCTGCACCCACTCGTCGAGTTTCACGACGTCCTTGAGGAAGCCGCGCACCCCCAGGAACTGGGACAGGTGCTCGCGGTGCTCCTCGCACGCCAGCCACGTCTTGCGCCGCTCCGGCGCGTGCAGCTTCGGGTTGTTCCACGCCAGGACCCAGACGGCCGCGTCGCGGCAGCCCTTGGCGGAGCAGGTGGGGGAATCGGCCTCGGGGCCGGAGGATCCAGGGCCGGAAAAGCTGGGGAAGTTCACGGCTCAACCCTAGAACGGAAAGGCGACGCCGAGCAGCCACGGGGGGAGCTGCCCGGCGTCGGTCCGTCGCTCCGACGGGGGATGCGGAGCGCGTAGGCAGTATGTCACGCAGGACCCGGTGCAGTGCACCGGAACTTCACGATTGATCCGAGCCGTTCGCGGGCTTTCCGGCGTCCAGCGCGGGGTGCACGGGGGCCGGAACGAAGTGCGAGGGCAGCGAGGGCGTCGACTCCCGCCCCGCGTTGGCGATGACCACGGCGATGTACGGCAGCAGCGCGCCGGCGACGAGCGTCACGATCGCCACGGGGCGCTGGACGTTCCACAACACCACCGTCGCGATGACCGACAGGGTCCGGATGACCATCGAGATCACGTACCGGCGCTGCCGTCCCCGGACGTCCTCGGCGAGACCCATCCGGGCTCCGGTGATACGGAAGACCTCGGCCCCGTTCCGCTTCTGCCGCTTGGTCCGCTCCACGCTCCACCACCCGATCACCCGCCGGACGCTCCCGGTCCGGACCCTCCCACGGTACGCCGCCCCTCCCGGGGTGGGGAGAGCGGGTGTCCCCCGGACGGCCCTGTCCGAAATGCGTCGTACGCGGCACTGTCCGAGACTGGGCGCACGTGCGCACAACGCGCCAGGAGGAGGCTCGACATGAGTTGGTTGTGGGCGATCATCGTCGGTTTCGTGCTGGGCCTGATTGCCCGGGCCATCCTGCCGGGCAAGCAGCACCAGCCCCTCTGGCTGACCACGATCTTCGGCATCATCGGCGCCGTCCTCGGCAATGCCGTCGCCACCTGGATCGGCGTCAACGACACCAAGGGCATCGACTGGATCCGGCACCTGCTGCAACTGGCCGGAGCGGTCCTCATCGTCGGCCTCGGCGACCTGCTCTACAACGCGGTCCGCGGCAACAAGCGGCAGATGACCTGAGGAACCGAGGACCCGGACCCGCCCGCGCGGGCAGCCGGGTCACGACGGAGGGGCCGGCCGGACCACGTGTCCGAACCGGCCCCTCCGCCGTACCCGCGGCGCGTCCCGGGCGTCAGGCGCCCGTGACCTCCACCGCGGCGAGGTTCTTCTTCCCGCGGCGCAGCACCAGCCACCGCCCGTGTAGCAGGTCCTCCGCGGCGGGGACCGCGTCCTCGGCGGTGACCTTGACGTTGTTCACGTAGGCACCGCCCTCCTTCACGGTCCGGCGGCCGGCCGACTTGCTGGCGACCAGCCCCGTCTCCGCGAACAGGTCCACGACCTGGCCGAGCTCGGCGACCTCGGCGTGCGGCAGCTCGGAGAGGGCCGCGGCCAGCGTGGCCTCGTCCAGTTCCGCCAGCTCGCCCTGGCCGAAGAGCGCCTTCGACGCGGCGATCACGGCGGCGCACTGGCCCGCGCCGTGCACGAGCGTCGTCAGCTCCTCCGCCAGCGCCCGCTGGGCGGCACGCGCCTGCGGCCGCTCGGCGGTCTGCGTCTCCAGCGCCTCCAGCTCCTCACGGCTCCGGAACGACAGGATGCGCATGTAGGTGGAGATGTCGCGGTCGTCCACGTTCAGCCAGAACTGGTAGAACGCGTACGGCGTCGTCATCTCCGGGTCGAGCCAGACGGCGCCGCTCTCGGACTTGCCGAACTTCGTGCCGTCCGCCTTGACCATCAGCGGGGTCGCCAGCGCGTGCACGACCGCGCCCGGCTCCAGCCGGTGGATCAGGTCGAGACCGGCCGTCAGGTTGCCCCACTGGTCGGAGCCGCCCTGCTGCAGCACGCAGCCGTAGCGCCGGTACAGCTCCAGGAAGTCCATGCCCTGCAGGAGCTGGTAGCTGAACTCGGTGTAGCTGATGCCCTGGTCGGACTCCAGCCGGCGGGCGACCGAGTCCTTCGTCAGCATCTTGTTGACGCGGAAGTGCTTGCCGATGTCCCGGAGGAACTCGATGGCGGACAGGCCCGCCGTCCAGTCCAGGTTGTTCACCATGACCGCCGCGTTCTCGCCCTCGAAGGACAGGAACGGCTCGATCTGGGTGCGCAGCCGGGCCACCCAGTTCGCGACGGTCTCCGGGTCGTTCAGGGTCCGCTCGGCCGTCGGCCGCGGGTCGCCGATCTGACCGGTGGCCCCGCCGACCAGCGCCAGCGGCCGGTGCCCGGCCTGCTGGAGCCGGCGTACGGTCAGCACCTGGACCAGGTGCCCGACGTGCAGCGAGGCCGCGGTCGGGTCGAAGCCGCAATAGAACGTGACCGGACCGTCCGCGAACGCCTTGCGCAGCGCTTCTTCGTCGGTGGACTGGGCGAACAGCCCGCGCCACTTCAGTTCGTCGACGATGTCCGTCACGGTCTCTCGACTCCTTCGATGCCTTGAATTGCCGTGGCTCAGTCTAGGGGGTGTCGTCGAAGTCGTTTCGTACGCCCGGAGGGCGGGCCGTGCGGTGTCCGGTGCGTGCGCTCGCACGGCGGAGGGTCGCCCGTGTACCGGATGTACACGGGCGATCCCGACAACGCGGCGAGCGTGCGTGCCGGACACCGCACGGCAGGAACGAGTTCGACGACACCCCCTAGGTGGGTCAGACGCCCTTGCTGACCGAGCTCATGTTGAAGTCCGGGATGCGCAGGGCGGGCATCGCGGCGCGGGTGAACCAGTCGCCCCACTCCCGCGGCAGCGTCTTCTCCGTCCGCCCCGCCTCCGAGGCCCGCGACAGCAGGTCCACCGGGGACTCGTTGAACCGGAAGTTGTTGACTTCGCCGACGACCTGCCCGTTCTCCACCAGGTAGACGCCGTCCCGGGTCAGGCCCGTGAGCAGCAGGGTCGCCGGGTCCACCTCGCGGATGTACCAGAGGCAGGTCAGCAGCAGCCCCCGCTCGGTGCCCGCCACCATCTCCTCCAGCGACTTGTCGCCGCCCCCGTCCAGGATCAGGTTCCCGAAGGCCGGGGCGAGCGGCAGGCCGGTCAGCGCGGCGCTGTGCCGGGTCGTGGTCAGCCGGGCCAGCTCGCCGCCCCGGATCCACTCGGTCGCCGGCACCGGCAGGCCGTTGTCGAACACCGAGGCGTCGTCGCCCGAGCTGTGCGCGATCACGAACGGCGCGGACTCGAGGCCCGGCGCGTCCGGGTCGCTGCGCAGCGTCAGCGGCAGCTGCGACAGCCGCTCGCCGACCCGGGTGCCGCCCCCGGGCTTGGCGAAGACCGTCCGGCCCTCCACCGCGTCCCGGGCGGCCGCGGACCACATCTGGTAGATCAGCAGGTCGGCCACGGCCGTCGGCGGCAGCAGGGTCTCGTACCGCCCGGCGGGCAGCTCGATCTTCCGCTCGGCCCATCCCAGGCGCACGGCCAGCTCCGCGTCCAGCACGGTCGGGTCCACGTCCTTGAAGTCCCGGGTGGCGCGGCCGGCCCAGGCCGAGCGCTGCCGGTCCGGGGACTTCGCGTTGAGCTCCAGCGTGCCGTTGGGCTGGTCGTGGCGCAGCCGCAGCCCCGTGGAGGTGCCGACGTACGTGGAGACCAGCTCGTGGTGGGCGAACCCGTACAGCTCCCGGCCGCCCGCCCGAGCCCGGGCGAAGGCCTCGCCGAGGGCCGGCGCGAAGTCCCCGAACACCGCCGAGGAGGTCTCGGCCGGAGCGTCCGCGAAGTCGGGCGAGGCCGGGGTCCCGGTCACCAGCGGCTGGGCGTCCTCGGCCGGACCGGCCCCGCGGGCGGCCGCCTCGGCGGCCCGTACCAGCGGCTCCAGGTCCGCGGCGGTGACGGCGGAGCGCGACACGACCCCCGAGGCCGTGCCCTCCTTGCCGTCGACCGTCGCGATGACGGTCAGGGTCCGGCCGCGGGTGACGCCGTTGGTGGTGAGCGCGTTTCCGGCCCAGCGCAGGTTGGCGCTGGACTCCTCGTCCGCGATGACCACGCAGCCGTCGGCGGTGGACAGCTCCAGCGCCCGCTCGACGATCTCGTGGGGCTTGGTTCGGGTCGACATCAGCGTCCGGCCTCCTGCGTGGTGTTGAGGATGTTCACGTCGCGGAACAGCGCGGACGGGCAGCCGTGCGAGACCGCCGCGACCTGGCCCGGCTGGGCCTTGCCGCAGTTGAAGGCGCCGCCCAGGACGTAGGTCTGCGGCCCGCCGACCTTCTCCATCGAGCCCCAGAAGTCGGTGGTCGTCGCCTGGTACGCGACGTCGCGCAGCTGCCCGGCCAGCCGGCCGTTCTCGATCCGGAAGAACCGCTGGCCCGTGAACTGGAAGTTGTAACGCTGCATGTCGATCGACCAGGAACGGTCGCCCACGACGTAGATGCCGCGCTCCACCCCGCCGATCAGGTCCTCGGTGGACAGGCCGCCGGGGTCCGGCTGGAGCGAGACGTTCGCCATCCGCTGGACGGGCACGTGCCCGGGGGAGTCGGCGTACGCGCAGCCGTTGGAACGCCCGAGGCCGGTCAGCTTCGCGATCCGCCGGTCCAGCTGGTAGCCGACCAGGGTGCCGTCCTTGACCAGGTCCCAGCCCTGCGCCGCGACGCCCTCGTCGTCGAAGCCGACCGTGGCCAGCCCGTGCTCCGCGGTGCGGTCACCCGTCACGTTCATGATCGACGAGCCGTACTTCAGCTTGCCCAGCTGGTCGAAGGTGGCGAAGGAGGTCCCCGCGTACGCCGCCTCGTAGCCCAGCGCCCGGTCCAGCTCGGTGGCGTGGCCGATGGACTCGTGGATCGTGAGCCACAGGTTGGAGGGGTCCACCACGAGGTCGTACCGCCCGGCCTCGACGCTCGGGGCCCGCATCTTCTCGGCGAGCAGGCCGGGGATCCGCTCCAGCTCGTCGTTCCAGTCCCAGCCGGTACCGGTCAGGTACTCCCAGCCGCGCCCCGCGGGCGGGGCGATCGTGCGCATCGAGTCGAACTCGCCGGTGGTCGCGTCCACGGCGACCGCGGTGAGCTGCGGGTGCACGCGCACCCGCTGCTGCGTGGTCGAGGTGCCCGAGGTGTCGGCGTAGAACTTGTTCTCGTGGACGGCGAGGAAGGAGGCGTCCACGTGCGCCACCCCGTCGGCCGCCAGCAGCCGGGCGCTCCAGTCGGCGAGCAGCGCCGCCTTCTCCGCGTCGGGGACCGCGAAGGGGTCCACGTCGTAGGCGGAGATCCAGGTCTTGTCGGAGTGCACCGGCTCGTCGGCCAGCTCCACCCGCTCGTCCGAGCCCGCGGCCTTGATCACCTGGGCCGACAGCTTCGCCATGGCCACGGCCTGGGAGGCCACCTTCGCGGCGGCGTCCATGGTCAGGTCGACACCGGAGGCGAACCCCCAGCTGCCGCCGTGCACCACCCGGACCGCGAACCCGAGGTCGGTGGTGTCGGAGCCGCCGGAGGGCTTGGCGTCCCGCAGCCGCCAGGAGGCGCTGCGGATCCGCTCCAGCCGGAAGTCGGCGTGGTCGGCGCCCAGCGCGCGCGCCCGGGCGAGCGCCGCGTCGGCGAGCGCCCGCAGGGGCAGCGCGGTGAAGGCCGCGTCGATGGAATGGGGCACGGAAGTCCTCCCGGGGTCGGGGCCGGTCGCCCCGATCATGTCGCGATCGGAGCTCAAGTACCTACATGTTTCTGTAGGGAATCGACAGAGCGGGTCGCCAGGCCCTGTGGGAGCTCGATTCTCCGTACAGGGGGTGCGACCTATAGGTTTTTGGTATTCAGACCGCTAGCGAAAGGGTGATCCGTTGAGCCGCTCGGTTCTCGTCACCGGAGGAAACCGGGGCATCGGCCTCGCCATCGCCCGTGCCTTCGCGGAAGCCGGAGACAAGGTCGCGATCACGTACCGCTCGGGCGAGCCGCCGGAGGCGCTCACCTCCCTCGGCGTTCTGGCGGTCCGCTGCGACATTACCGATTCCGAGCAGGTGGAGCAGGCCTACAAGCAGATCGAGGACGCCCACGGCGCCGTCGAGGTGCTGGTGGCCAACGCCGGCATCACCAAGGACACGCTGCTGATGCGCATGTCCGAGGAGGACTTCGCCTCGGTCGTCGACACGAACCTCACCGGCACCTTCCGTGTGGTCAAGCGCGCGAACCGTGGCATGCTCCGTGCCAAGAAGGGCCGCGTCGTCCTGATCTCCTCGGTCGTCGGCCTGCTGGGCTCGGCGGGGCAGGCCAACTACGCCGCCTCCAAGGCCGCGCTGGTGGGCTTCGCCCGCTCGCTCGCCCGTGAGCTGGGCTCGCGCAACATCACCTTCAACGTGGTCGCCCCCGGTTTCGTGGACACCGACATGACGAAGGTGCTCACCGACGAGCAGCGCGCGGGCATCGTGGGCCAGGTGCCCCTGGGCCGCTACGCGCAGCCCGAGGAGATCGCGGCAGCCGTGAGCTTCCTGGCGTCCGACGACGCCGCGTACATCACCGGAGCCGTCATTCCCGTTGACGGCGGATTGGGCATGGGTCACTGATCACCATGAGCGGAATTCTCGAGGGCAAGCGCGTCCTCATCACCGGAGTGCTGATGGAGTCCTCCATCGCCTTCCACGCCGCCCGACTGGCCCAGGAGCAGGGCGCCGAGGTCATCCTCACCGCGTGGCCGCGGCCGTCGCTGACCGAGCGCATCGCCAAGAAGCTGCCCAAGCCGGTGAAGGTGATCGAGCTCGACGTCACCAACGACGAGCACCTGGCCCGCCTGGAGGGCCTCGTCCGCGAGGAGCTGGGCGGCCTGGACGGCGTCCTCCACTCGATCGGCTTCGCGCCGCAGGACGCCCTCGGCGGCAACTTCCTGAACACGCCGTTCGAGTCGGTGGCCACCGCCATGCACGTCTCGGCGTTCTCGCTGAAGTCGCTGACGATGGCCTGCAAGCCGCTGTTCCCGGCGGAGGGCGCGGCCGTCGTCGGCCTCACCTTCGACGCGCAGTTCGCCTGGCCGCAGTACGACTGGATGGGCCCGGCCAAGGCCGCGCTGGAGGCCACCAGTCGCTACCTCGCCCGCGACCTGGGCAAGGAGAAGATCCGCTGCAACCTGGTCTCGGCCGGTCCGATCGGCTCGATGGCCGCGAAGTCCATCCCGGGCTTCGGCGAGCTGGCGGACGTCTGGAACCACCGCTCCCCGATGGAGTGGGACATGAGCGACCCGGAGCCGACGGGCAAGGCCATCGTGGCCCTGCTGTCCGACTGGTTCCCGAAGACCACCGGCGAGATCGTCCACGTGGACGGCGGCCTGCACGCGATGGGCGCCTGACGTCCCGGCACCCTCCGTACGGCGGCGGCCGCGCTCCCCTCCCGGGAAGCGCGGCCGCCGTCGTTCCCGGCGCCGTTTTCGCCGCGGGGGAGGGGTGCGGACGCCGCGATCGATCGGATGTCCGGTGCCGGACGGGATCTTCCCGAGTCGAAAACCGGGACATAAGCCTGCAAACTGACCAGGTCGGGATCTTCCCGGTTCCTGCGGGGAGGAGGTACGGGAGTGCGCGCGAGGCCGAGCCGACCGGTGTCCCTCCTGGTCACCTCCGTGATCCTGACCGCGTTCCTGGCCCCCGGCGCCGCCGCGTGGCCGCCGGCCGGCGATCCCGCACCCGGACCCGGCGCGGCCGCCCCCGAGGGTGCGGCCCCCGGACGGGCCCCCGAGGCCGTGCTTCCCGACGCGGTGCTCCCCGAGGTCGTGGAGCTGGCCGTGATCCCCGTCGAGCCCTCCGTACAGCCCGAGAAGCCCGGTGCCCGGGACCTGTTCGGCGCGGACTGCGACATCGTGACCGAGGGCTCCACGGTGACGGCGTACTGCCACAACGGCTATCCGGAGACCGACCTGGTGCGCCTGCACGTGGAGTGCGACCGCTGGTGGGACGTCGACGGCGACGGCGCTGCGGTACCGGTCGGCCCGGCCGGGCGGGCCGAGATCACCGGCCGCTGCTGGAAGGAAGTCCGTTCCACCTGGGTGACCCACCAGCGGCCCTGACCCGGCCCTGACCCTGACCCTGACCCGGCCCTGACCCGGCCCGCTCCTCCCCGACCGACCGCGGGGCTACTCCCTGCCGAGGCAGGCGAACGGGTAGCCGGCCGCCTCCGAGGCGGCCGCGTCGCCGTCCCCCCGCCGGATGGCCTCGATCAGCCGGGCGTGGTCGAGGTGCGCCGCGGGATCGAGGACGGTGCCCACGTCGCCGCGCAGCCAGTCGGCCACCAGGTCGCCGAGGTCCGCGTACAGCTCGATCAGCACCTCGTTGTGGGAAGCGGTCACCACCGCCATGTGCAGGCTCACGTCCGCCGCCACGAACCGCTCCGCGTCCCCGCCCGCCCAGGCCTCCTCGCGCCGCGCCAGCAGCGCGTCCAGCTGGACGAGGTCCTTCGCGGTCCGCCGCTCCGCCGCGAGCCGGGCGGCCGAGGACTCCAGGGTGGAGCGCAGCTCCGCGATGTGCCGCGGCTCGGCGTTCGCGAAGCGGCGGTGCATGACGCCGGCCAGCTCGCTCGTGGCGATGACGTACGTGCCCGATCCCTGACGGATGTCGAGCAGACCGTTGTGCGCCAGCGCCCGCACGGCCTCGCGGACGGTGTTGCGGGCGACGCCGAGCAGCTCCACGAGCTCGGGCTCGGTGGGGATGCGCGAGCCCACCGGCCACTCTCCGGAGGTGATCTGGTTCCGCAGCTGTGCGATCACCTGATCGACGAGCGCGGAGCGCCGGGGCGAGGTCAGCGGCATGGATTCCTCTCGAGGACGACGTGCGCGACTGGACAACCAATCATCCCATGATTCTATGATGGTTGAATGTCCGACGATGAAATCCAGACCCTGAACCGCCCGCAGGTCGCGCGCACCCCCGCCGACCAGCGCCTTCCCGCCTCCGCCCACGTCGCCCCCACGTGGCTCGGCCCGGTGCTCATCGTCGGAATCGTGCTGGCCGCCCTCAACCTGCGGCCCGCCATCACCAGCCTCGGCGCCCTGTTCGAGGAGACCCGTACGGGCCTGGGCATGAGCGGCACCGTCGCCGGACTGATCACCTCCGTACCGGCCCTCTGCTTCGCCGTCTTCGGCATCACCGCCCCCCGGCTCTCCCGCCGCTTCGGCCCCGCCGCCGTCGTCTGCGCCGGCATGGCGGCCATCGCCGCCGGCCTGCTGATCCGCCCCTTCGCGGGCGGCGCCGCCGGATTCCTCGCCGCCAGCGCCCTGTCCCTGGCCGGCATAGCCCTGACCAACGTGCTCCTCCCGGTGATCGTCAAGCGCTACTTCCCGGACCGCGTCGGCACCATGACCGGCCTGTACTCCATGGCCCTGGCCGCCGGAACCTCCCTCGCGGCCGCCGCCACCGTCCCGCTGACCGGCGCCCTCGGCGGCAGCTGGCGCACCGGGCTGCTGATCTGGGCCGTCCTCGCCCTCATCGCCGTCCTGCCCTGGCTGCCCATCGCCCGCGCCTCCCGGCGCGCCGCGCGGGCCGCCGCCGAGCAGGCCGGCGCGGGCGCCGCCGTACGGGCCGACGCGGGCCCGCGCATCGTCCGCAGCCGCACCGCCTGGGCCCTGGCCTGCTACTTCGGCCTCCAGGCGACCGGCGCGTACGTGACCATGGGCTGGCTCCCGCAGATCTTCCGCGACGCCGGGGTCTCCGCCTCCACCGCCGGCGTGCTCCTCGCCGTCACCATGGTCATGGGCGTACCGCTCGCCTTCGTCATCCCCCGCCTCGCCGGCCGGATGAGGAACCAGGGGGCCATCGCCGCCGTCCTCGGCCTGTTCGGCCTCGCCGGATACCTCGGCCTCTACCTCGCCCCCGCCGCCGGAGCCTGGGCCTGGGCGCTGCTCCTCGGCATCTCCAACTGCGCGTTCCCCCTCGTCATCACCCTCATCGGCCTGCGTGCCAAGTCCCCGGCCGGGGTCGTCAAGCTCTCCGCCTTCGCCCAGAGCGTCGGCTACCTCATCTCGATCCCCGGACCGCTGCTCATCGGCACCCTCTACCAGCACAGCGGCGGCTGGGACCTGCCCCTCGCACTGATGGCCGGACTCCTCGTCCCGCAGATGGTGCTGGGCGTCCTGGCCGGACGGGACCGCACGATCGAGGACGAATGCGGCATGCGAGACTGACCGGCATGTCGCCCGTACTTGAACCGAACCCCCAGAACGGCCGCAAGAAGCTCGGCCTCGTCTTCGGCGCGATGATCGCCGTGACCGTGATCATCGCCGTCATCGCGACGATCGCCTCCCCCTGACACCCCCTGGGAGTGGTGGGGATAACCCCCCTCCCCCTAGGGGGTCAGGGTCAGGGTGAAGTGGGGTGTGCCCCGGATGGGTGGCGCGCCTTCGGATCCATAGATTCGAAGACAGCGAGCCCGTCCCGACCGCACACCCACGGAGGCGGCCATGTCGGCCCCCACGCACACCCGGTCCCTCCCGTCCCGCCCCCGTCCCCCCGCGTCCGCCGCGGCGCGGGCCGGCGCCGCCCGCCCGGCCGATTCCGTCACCGGCCGACCCGTCACCGGCCGCGCCCTCGGCGGCCGCGCCCTCGGCGGACGCGCCCGCACCGGCGCCGATGCCCGCCTGCACTGGTGGGCCCTCGCCCTGCCCGCGCTCGCCTTCGGCCTCCTGCTGCTCCTCGCCGGATCCGGCGATGCCCGGGCGGCCACCGCGGACGGCGACGGCCCGGGCCTGGTCCAGGTCGCGGCACAGCTCCTGCGCGCCGTCGGCTGACACCGCGCGCCCGTACCCGCCGGGATGCGCCCCGCACCGGCCGACGAGCCTCCCAACAGCCTGCGCCGCGTGGCTCGTTTCGTGCGAAGCTGGGAGCCATGAGCGCCGACACACCCCGCAGGATCGCCCTCCTCCGGCACGCCAAGGCCGACTGGCCCCAGGTGTCCGACCACGACCGCCCGCTGGCGGAACGAGGCCGCAACGATGCGCCGGCCGTCGGTCTGAAGCTCGCCGAAACCGGCATCGCCTTCGACCTGGCCCTCTGCTCCACCGCCGCCCGGACCCGCGAGACCTGGAAGCTGGCCGTCCACGAGCTGCCGCACCGGCCGAAGACCTCGTACGAGGAGCGGCTCTACGACGCCTCGCTGGGTGAGCTGATCGCCCTGCTGAACGAGACCTCCGACGAGGTCGCCGACCTGCTCGTCATCGGCCACAACCCCGGCATGCACGCCCTCGCCGACGCCCTCTGCGCGCGCGGTGAAGGCGACGCCCTGGCGCGAATGAGCCGTACGGGATTCCCCACCGCGGCGCTCGCCGTCGTGTCCTTCACCGGCTCGTGGAAGACCCTGGAGCACGGCGTGGGCACGCTGCTCGACTTCTGGACCCCCAAGGAGCACTGACCGGGCCCCGGCCACCCGACGCGAAGGGCCCCGGCGGGAGCACTGCCCGCCGGGGCCCTTCACGTCGTGCCGTACGGGTTCCCGTGCGGCGGGTCGGGCGCGATGCGTCCCCGCGTCATGCGTCCCCGCGTCACGCCAGGTCGGCGGCCTCGATCTCCTCGCGGGTGATCCCGAGCAGGTACAGCACGGCGTCGAGGAAGGGCACGTTCACCGCGGTGTGGGCGGCCTCGCGGACCACCGGCTTGGCGTTGAAGGCGACGCCCAGCCCGGCCGCGTTCAGCATGTCCAGGTCGTTCGCGCCGTCGCCGATGGCCACCGTCTGGGAGAGGGGGACATCGGCCTCGGCGGCGAAGCGGCGCAGCAGCCGCGCCTTGCCGGCCCGGTCGACGATCTCGCCGGTGACCCGCCCGGTCAGCTTGCCGTCGACGATCTCCAGGGTGTTGGCGGCGGCGAAGTCCAGCCCGAGCCGCTCCCGCAGGTCGTCCGTGACCTGCGTGAACCCGCCCGAGACCACGCCCACCTGGTAGCCGAGCCGCTTGAGGGTGCGGATCAGGGTCCGGGCGCCCGGCGTCAGCTGCACCTCGGCGCGGACCTTGTCCACGACGGAGGCGTCCAGCCCCGCGAGCAGCGCCACGCGGGCGTGCAGCGACTGCTCGAAGTCCAGCTCGCCGCGCATGGCCCGCTCGGTGACCTCGGCGACCTCGGCCTCGCAGCCCGCGTGCGCGGCGAAGAGCTCGATGACCTCGTCCTGGATCAGGGTCGAGTCCACGTCCATGACGACCAGACGCTGGGCGCGGCGGCTCAGCCCGGCCGAGACCACGGCCACGTCCACGCCGATGTGCGAGGCGGCGGTGGCCAGCGCGGTGCGCAGCGGCTCGGTCTCGGTACCGGAGACGGCGAACTCCACCGCCGTCACCGGGTACTTCGCGAGCCGGAAGATGCGGTCGATGTTGCCGCCGGTGGCCGTGATCCGGGCGGCGATCTGCGCCGTCGACTCGGCGGTGAGCGGGTGCCCGAGCACGGTGACGTGGGAACGGCCGCTGCCGCGCGGCCGGTTGTCACCGGTGCCGGAGAGGATCTCGGCCTGCAGTTTTAGCGATTCGGCCCAGCTGTGGACGGTGGCCCGCAGGTCGCCCTCGGTGCCGCCGACGGGCTGGGTGACGAGGGCGCACAGGACGATGCGGCCGCGGGTGACGACCTGCTCGATGTCGACGACGTCGACGGAGTAGGCGGCGAGGGTGTCGAACAGCCCGGCGGTGATCCCGGGACGGTCCTTGCCGAAGATCTTGACGAGGAGGGTGGGGACGTCGGAGGTCTGCGATGCGCTCATGGTGACCTCACCGTATCTTCCCCGGGCCGGGGACAGGACCCCCGTCCCACTCCCTGAACGCGCCGCGGCCGGGGTGGGGCGGGCCCGCCCGGGCGGACCGCTGCCCGCGGACGCGCTCCGCCGGGGCGGCGCCCGGCTCCGGCGCGCGGGCCCGGCGAGCCGGCGGGACCTCCGGTGCCCCGGGGGTGCCCGGGGAGCACGGGATACCCGGGCGAGAAGTCCCGTATCGCATGCTCCGGGTGGCTTTCGCCCCCGTCGACGGCCGGTCGCACGCGCTCCGGCGCGGCCCCGATTCCACATGTGGCCGTGGGCCTGAAATAGTTCCCCCGGATGTTCGCCATACCTAGACTCCCTGACGTCATGGGGGATTCTCGGGGGACTTAAGTGGGGCTGGAGTGCCGGAACTCGTACTGGAACTGAACGGAAGGACCTGGACGCTCGATCCGTCCAGGTCGTACTCGCTGGGGCGCGACCCCCAGGGAGATGTGGTGATCGACGACGCCCGGGTGTCGTGGCGCCACGCCACCATCAGCTGGAACGGCCGCGGTTGGGGGATCGAGGACCACGGCAGCACCAACGGCACCTACGTGCGCGGAGCCCGGGTCCAGCAGGCCGAGCTCGTGCCCGGCACGCCGGTCCACCTCGGCAACGCCACCGACGGCCCGCGGCTGAACCCGGTCGGCGCCGCCGCCCCGGCGGCTCAGCCGGCGCAGGCCCAGGCCCACGCCCCGGCGTACCAGGCCCCGCAGCAGCAGGCCGGGCAGCAGGCCTGGGAACAGCAGCAGGCCCCGCAGCACCAGCAGTACGCCCCGCAGCAGCAGGCGCCGCAGCACCAGGTGCCGCCGCAGCAGCACCCGCAGCAGCCGCAGCCGCACCTCCCGCACCAGCAGGGCGGCGGCCCCGCCGCGTCCCGGCCGGCGCAGGGCGGGGCGCCCGGCTACGGCGACCGCAGCCCCACGACGTTCCACCAGCTCTCGCTGGGGCACGTCATGCGGATCGGCCGCGCGCTGGAGAACGAGCTGGTGGTCTCCGACCTCCAGGTCTCCCGCCACCACGCCGAGTTCCGCTCGATGCCGGGCGGCCGCTTCGAGATCCGCGACCTGGGCAGCCACAACGGCACCTACGTCAACGGCCAGCCGGTGGCCAAGTCCGGCACCGCGCTGCTCGGTCCGAACGACATCGTCGGCGTCGGCCACTCGACGTTCCGGATCGTCGGCGACCGCCTTGAGGAGTTCGTCGACACCGGCGAGGTCTCCTTCTCGGCCCGCCACCTCACGGTCACGGTCGACGGCGGCAAGCAGATCCTCAAGGACGTCACCTTCGGCGTCCCGGAGAAGTCGCTGATCGGCGTCATCGGCCCCTCCGGCTCCGGCAAGTCGACGCTGCTCAAGGCGCTGACCGGCTACCGGCCCGCCAACCAGGGCGACGTCCTCTACGACAACCGCAACCTGTACAAGCAGTTCGCGGAGCTCCGCCAGCGCATCGGCCTGGTCCCGCAGGACGACATCCTGCACAAGGAGCTGCGGGTCCGCACGGCCCTCAAGTACGCGGCCAAGCTCCGCTTCCCCGGCGACACCGCCGAGTCCGAGCGCGCCGCCCGCGTCGACGAGGTCCTGCGCGAGCTCAAGCTCGACATCCACAAGGACAAGAAGATCACCGCGCTCTCGGGCGGACAGCGCAAGCGCGTGTCCGTGGCCCTGGAGCTGCTCACCAAGCCGTCGCTGATCTTCCTGGACGAGCCGACCTCCGGCCTCGACCCGGGCATGGACCGCGACGTCATGCAGCTGCTGCGCGGCCTCGCCGACGACGGCCGCACGGTCCTCGTCGTCACCCACTCCGTCGCCGAGCTGGCGATCTGCGACAAGCTGCTGGTCATGGCGCCGGGCGGCTCGGTCGCGTACTTCGGCCCGCCGGACGAGGCGCTGAACTTCTTCGGCTACACGACCTGGGCCGACGTCTTCTCCGCCTTCGAGAACTACCGCGAGTACGACTGGGCCGAGCGCTGGAAGAGTTCGCAGCACTACCAGCTGTACGCCGCCGACATCGACGCGGTCGCCCCGCAGTCGGTCGCGATGCCGCCGGCCCAGCAGATGCGCCCGCCCAAGCCGCAGGGCTGGGGCTCCCAGCTCTTCACGCTGATGCGCCGCTACGTCTCGGTGATCGCCTCCGACAAGGGCTTCATCGGGCTGATGCTGATCCTGCCGGCGGTCCTGGGCGTGGTCTCCACGGTCATCCCCGCGAAGTTCGGCCTCGCGCCGCCCGTGGCGCCGTCCCGCTTCAACGGCGACGCCGGCACGATCATGCTGATCCTCGCGGTCGGCATGTGCTTCTCCGGCGCCGCCAACTCGGTCCGCGAACTGATCAAGGAACGCGTGATCTACGAGCGTGAGCGCGCCACCGGCCTGTCCCGGTCCGCGTACCTCATGTCGAAGGTGATCGTCCTCGGCGTCATCACGGCCATCCAGGGCGTGATCATCTGCGGCATCGGCTTCTTCCCGCGCGACCTGCCCGCCGAGGGCCTGATCATGCCGCCGGCCGTCGAGATCTGCCTGTCGGTCATCGCGCTCGGCTTCACCTCGATGATGTTCGGCCTGGTGATCTCCTCGCTGGTGAAGACCGCCGAGAAGACCATGCCGCTCCTGGTCATGTTCGCGATCGTCCAGGTCGTCTTCACCGGCATCCTCTTCCAGCTGTACGACTCCCCGGGCCTGGAGCAGTTCGCCTGGCTGATGCCGTCCCGCTGGGCGATCGCCGCCGCCGGTTCCACCCTGAACCTCGGCGTGCTCATGCCGCCGTGGGACGCCGACAACCCGACCAACACCGACCCGCTCTGGGACGCCACGGTCGGCCAGTGGAGCCTGAACATCACCGTCCTGCTCCTCCTCGGCATCGCCTGCGGCTTCGCGGTGCAGCGCCTGCTGCGCCGCCACGAGCCCGAGGTGATGCGCGCGGGCAAGTAGGCCCCGCCCGCGGACGCGCGCACGAACGCCTCAGGGCGGCACCCGGTACTCCGGGGGCCGCCCTGAGGCGCATGGGGGGTCGGGGAGGGCCGACGGACCGTACCAGGCCTAGTAGGCGCTGTTGACGTTGTCCATCGAGCCGTACCGGTCGGCCGCGTAGTTGCAGGCGGCGACGATGTTGGCGACCGGGTCGTACTGGTCGAACTTGGTGCCCTTGACGTGGTACGCCTTGAAGGTCGGGGCGATGACCTGGAGCAGGCCCTTCGACGGGATGCCGTTCTGGGCGTTGATGTCCCAGTTGTTGATCGCCAGCGGGTTGCCGCTGGACTCGCGCATCACGTTGCGGTGAATGCCGTGGTAGGTACCCGGAATGCCCTCGCGCTTCATGATGAAGAGGGCTTCCTTGATCCAGCCGTCGAGGTTGTTCGCGAAGACGGGGGTGCGGGTCGCGGAGCGGCTCGCGGCGGTCTTCTGCTCGCGGTCCTTCTTGGCGTCGGCAGCGGCCTTGGCCTTGGCCTTCGCCGCCGCGTCCGACGCGGCCTTGGCCGCGACGACGTGCTGGACGGAGAGGTTCTGCTGTACAGCCTTCGTCTGGGCTCCGTCGACGACCTGGGTCCAGGCGACGGGGGCGGCGGAGACGACGGTCTCGCTCTCGCCGGCACCGGCCGGGACGAGGGAGAAGGCGAGCGCGGCGGCACCGAGCGTGGCGACACCGGAGATGGACAGCTTGTGTGCCTTCGTCAGACGACTGTGACCGGGAGTGCTGGAAGCAGACATGGCGGGGCAACCTCTTCGACGGGGGGCCACCCCCGGGCAGTCTGAGGGCGGAGCCGCAGGAAAGCGCCGCGCTGATCCGGGATCTGCGGCGCTGTGCGACGGGAGCAATTCTTAGCGGCGGCAAAATCGCCTGGCAAAGGTGTGACGTACGATCCCGCTTAGTGGATCAGGAGGGCCGACTCGTCCCGCTTTGCCGCATCGGAGCTACGTGCGCCCGAGCTCACAGGGCCTTTACGTGTCCACTAGGCAGCTTCGTAAGTGACCTGCGTCCTATGTGCGGGCTCACATCGGGCACGTAACAATCTGACCCAACGTTGCGGAAGCAACGCGAAGCGTCACGCGCGTACGACCTGAGGACCATCCCGCGGCCCCCGGATCTCATCCCGAAGGCAGAGACGCCCCGGGGCCGCCCCCGCCCCCGGCCGTAGGCCGAGCGGCCCCCCGTCCCTCGGTCCCGCGCCCGATCCCGCAGGTCAGGCCCGCGAGTACGGTGAGGCCATGACAGCCAGCCCCGGGTACGGGGGACCCCGCAGCGGCCTCGCGGCCGTGAGCACCGCGCTGCTCGCCATGAGCAGGACGCTGGAGGTCCGCGACGTCCTGCGCACGATCGTCGTCTCGGCCCGCGAACTCCTGGACGCCGAGTACGCGGCCCTGGGCGTCCCGGACGACCACGGCGGCTTCGCCCAGTTCGTCGTGGACGGCATCAGCGAGGAGCAGTGGCGACGGATCGGCCCCCTGCCGCGCCAGCACGGCATCCTCGCCGCGATGCTCCACCAGGACGGCCCCCAGCGGCTGGCCGACGTAGGGGAGGACCCGCGCTTCGGCGGCTGGCCCTCCGCCCACCCCGACATGTCCGACTTCCTCGGCCTGCCCGTCCGGGACGGCGAGGAGACCCTCGGCGCCCTCTTCCTCGCGAACAAGCGCAGGGCCCCGGCCGGCGGCAGCAGCGGCAGCGCCGGTATTACGGGAGGGGCGGGCGGCACGGGCGGCGCCGGCTTCACCGACGAGGACGAGCAGCTCCTCTCCCTCCTCGCCCAGCACGCGGCGATCGCCCTCACCAACGCCCGGCTCTACGAGCGCAGCCGCGAGCTGACCATCGCCGAGGAGCGCTCCCGCCTCGCCCACGAGCTGCACGACGCCGTCAGCCAGAAGCTCTTCTCGCTGCGCCTCACCGCCCAGGCCGCTGCCGCCCTCGTGGACCGCGACCCGGCCCGGGCCAAGGACGAGCTCCACCAGGTCGCCGCCCTGGCGGCGGAGGCCGCCGACGAACTGCGGGCCGCCGTGACGGAGCTGCGCCCGGCCGCCCTGGACGAGGACGGACTCGTCGCGACCCTGCGCACCCACGTCCACGTGCTCGACCGCGCGCACGCCGCACACGTCACCTTCACCTGTGACGGCGTACGCGCCCTCCCCGCGACCCAGGAGGAAGCCCTCCTGCGCGTCGCCCAGGAAGCCCTCCACAACGCCCTGCGGCACTCGGGGGCCGACCGCGTCGAGGTCGCGCTGGCCCGCACGCCCGGCGGGGGAGCGGTCCTCAGGGTCACCGACGCCGGCCGCGGCTTCGACCCCCGGACGGTCCGCAGCGCGGGCCGCCACCTGGGCCTGGTCTCCATGCGCGACCGCGCCGGCGGCGTCGGAGGCCGGCTCGCCGTCCACGCGGAGCCCGGCCGGGGCACCACGATCGAGATGGAGGTACCCGGTGGCTGACACCCCCGGCCGAATCCGCGTCCTGCTCGTCGACGACCACCAGGTGGTCCGGCGGGGCCTGCGCACCTTCCTGGAGGTCCAGGACGACATCGAGGTGGTCGGCGAGGCCGCCGACGGCGACGAGGGCCTCTCCCGCGCCGAGGAGCTGCGCCCGGACGTGATCCTCATGGACGTCAAGATGCCGGGCACCGACGGCATCGAGGCCCTGCGCAGGCTGCGCGGGGCGGCGAACCCGGCCCGGGTGCTGATCGTCACCAGCTTCACCGAGCAGCGCACCGTGGTCCCCGCCCTGCGGGCCGGCGCCGCCGGGTACGTCTACAAGGACATCGACCCCGACGCCCTGGCCGGAGCGATCCGCTCCGTCCACGCCGGACACGTCCTCCTCCAGCCGGAGGTGGCCCAGGCGCTGCTCGCCCAGGACGACCAGGGCCCGCCGTCGGGCCGCGGGGGCTCGCTGACCGAACGGGAGCGGGAGGTCCTCGCCCTCATCGCGGACGGCCGTTCGAACCGCGAGATCGCGCGGGCCCTGGTCCTGTCGGAGAAGGCCGTCAAGACGCACGTCTCGAACATCCTGATGAAGCTGGACGTCGCCGACCGGACCCAGGCCGCATTGTGGGCGGTCAGGCACGGCCTCACCGACTGAGCGGACCGGCGGGAGGCGCCCGGGCAGACCATCGGAGATTCATACGGTCGGGTGTATGTAGCCCACATGGCGTATCCCGACGGCCGGGCGGCCGTTCTCCATGGCATGCCGCGACGGCTGGTCGCGGCGGACGTACGGAGGAAGAGAAACGTGAAGAACTTCAAGAAGGCCGCAGCCGTCACCATGATCGCGGGCGGCCTCCTCGCCGCCGGCGCCGGTGTCTCCTCGGCGCACGGCGGTGCGTCGGCGGAGGGCGAGGCCCTGCACTCGCCCGGCGTGGCCTCCGGGAACCTGCTCCAGGTCCCCGTGCAGGTCCCCGTGAACGTGGTGGGCAACACGGTCAACGTGATCGGCCTGCTGAACGGAGCCTTCGGCAACACGGGCGTCAACGCCTGACGCACCGCGCTCGCGCCCGCGGCGCGGCCCCGCACCGTGCCCGGACTCCGTTCCGCGGCGCCGCTCCGAGGCCCGCGCCACCGGCCCCGCTTCCCCCCTTCTCCCCGGGAAGCGGGGCCGTCGCGCGTCCTCCACCGCACGGGTACGGCACCACGCGCCCGCCGTCACCGCCCGCGCCCGGCAGGGCTGGCCCCGCTGTCAGTGGTGCTCCACCGCCGCGTTGTACGCCGCCACCAGGGCCCGCCGCGCCACCCGCTCCACCGGCCGCAGCGCCTCCGACCGCGCGGCCATCTCCGAGGCGGCCACCGCGCCCCCCGGGCCGTGCTCGTACGCCAGCGACACCAGCAGGTCCACCCGCTGCGCCAGCGCCAGTACCCGCACCGCCCGCGGCGGGTACCCCGGCGCCAGCACCTCCCGCCCGGCCTCCGCCCGCGCCCGGTACGCCGACAGCGCCGCGTCGGCGACCGGCCCCGACCCCGCCACGTCCAGCCGGGTCAGCACCGCCGTCGCCTCGCGCAGCGCCTCCGCCAGCTCCCGCTCGGCCTCGCCGAGCGACGGCACGTCCGCCGGCGGGGCCTCCCGTACCGGCAGGCAGTGCCAGGTCACCGACACGTGCAGGTCCCCGGCCGGGCCCACCTCGAAGACCTCCGGGACCAGCCCCAGGCCCGCACCCACCGCGACCACCGCCTCCTCGGCGTCCAGCGCCCGCGCGTTGAACTCCGGCGGCCCGCTCAGCCCCAGCGGATGCCCCGGCGCGGGCAGTGCCACCCGCAGCCCGGTCACCCCCAGCGCCCGCATCCGCCCGAGCGCCAGCGTGAGTCCCACCGGACCCGATTCACCGGGCAGGCCCTCCACCCGGTGCACGGCGTCCTCGCCCACGATCGACGACACGGCCTCGTCGGGCGAGACCAGACCTGCCAGCAGAGCGTTCCCCCAGGCGGTCAGCCGCCCTGAACGTGGTTCGAAAAGCATCCCCCAACTCTACGGACCCCACCCCGCGCCGTACCCCGTACCCGACCACCCACCCGACCCCCGACCCGGCCCCGGCCCCGGACCCCTCTCCGAGTGGCGTAGGTTTTCCCCTGGGGCTGCGCCTGCCGGCGCACAGAGAACCGTGACTGCAAGGGGTGACAACACGCTCATGAGCGATGTTCTGGAGCTGGTGGACGTATCCGTGGTCCGCGAGGGCCGGGCTCTGGTGGACCAGGTCTCCTGGTCGGTGAAGGAGGGGGAGCGCTGGGTGATCCTCGGCCCCAACGGCGCCGGCAAGACCACACTGCTGAACCTCGCCTCCAGCTACCTCTTCCCCACCAAGGGCGAGGCCACCATCCTCGGCAGCACCCTCGGCAAGGTCGACGTCTTCGAGCTGCGCCCCCGCATCGGCATCGCCGGTATCGCGATGGCGGACAAGCTCCCCAAGCGGCAGACCGTCCTGCAGACCGTCCTCACCGCCGCGTACGGCATGACGGCGACCTGGCAGGAGGAGTACGAGGACATCGACGAGCAGCGCGCCCGCGCCTTCCTCGACCGCCTCGGCATGACCGGGTACCTCGACCGGAAGTTCGGCACCCTCTCCGAGGGCGAGCGCAAGCGCACGCTGATCGCCCGCGCCCTGATGACCGACCCCGAGCTGCTGCTCCTCGACGAGCCCGCGGCCGGTCTGGACCTCGGCGGCCGCGAGGACCTCGTACGCCGCCTGGGCCGCCTCGCCCGCGACCCGCTCGCGCCCTCGATGGTCATGGTCACGCACCACGTCGAGGAGATCGCCCCCGGCTTCACCCACGTCCTGATGATCCGTCAGGGCAAGGTCGTCGCCTCGGGTCCGATCGACCTGGAGCTCACCTCCCGCAACCTCTCGCTCTGCTTCGGCCTCCCCCTGGTCGTCGAGCGCAACGGCAACGACCGGTGGACGGCGCAGGGTCTGCCCCTGCGCTAGGAACGCCCGGGAGGAAGGGGACCCGGACCGAACCGCCCCGCACCCTGTCCCGACCGCGCCCACCCGACCTACCATGACCATGTGGACATCGACGCGTGGGTGTGGTGGCTCATCGGCGCGGTCGGACTGGGCATCCCCCTCGTCCTGACCGCCATGCCGGAGTTCGGCATGTTCGCCATCGGCGCGGTGGCGGCCGCCGTCACGGCGGCGCTCGGCGGGGGAGTGGTCGCGCAGGTCCTGGTCTTCGTGATCGTGTCGGTCGCGCTCATCGCCGTCGTCCGCCCGATCGCCAACCGCCATCGCGACCAGCGCCCCCAACACCGCAGCGGAATCGATGCGTTGAGAGGCAAGAGCGCCGTCGTGCTCGAACGCGTCGACGGCAGTGGCGGCCGCATCAAGCTCGCCGGCGAGATCTGGTCCGCCCGCTCCCTCGACGCGGACACCAGCTTCGAACCCGGCCGGTCCGTCGACGTCGTGGAGATCGACGGGGCGACCGCGGTCGTCATGTGACCGTGTCAGCAAGCGACTTGGGAGCCGTCACACGGACGGCATGTGAGCCGTCACGCAGCCGTCATGTGAGCAACCAGCCGACTCGCGGCCCCGGGGTCTGCGAGACTCCGATCAACGGGGCAGCACAGACAGCCGGAAGGGCACGGGGAACCGCATGCAACCGATCATCATCGTCCTGATCATTCTGGTGGTTCTGGTCTTCATCGCACTGGTCAAGACGATCCAGGTGATCCCGCAGGCCAGCGCAGCCATCGTCGAGCGCTTCGGCCGCTACACCCGCACCCTCAACGCGGGCCTGAACATCGTCGTCCCGTTCATCGACTCGATCCGCAACCGGATCGACCTCCGCGAACAGGTCGTCCCCTTCCCGCCGCAGCCGGTCATCACCCAGGACAACCTGGTCGTCAACATCGACACCGTCATCTACTACCAGGTGACCGACGCCCGGGCCGCGACCTACGAGGTGGCCAGCTACATCCAGGCCATCGAGCAGCTCACCGTCACCACCCTCCGCAACATCATCGGCGGCATGGACCTGGAGCGCACCCTCACCTCCCGCGAGGAGATCAACGCGGCCCTGCGCGGCGTCCTCGACGAGGCCACCGGCAAGTGGGGCATCCGCGTCAACCGCGTCGAGCTCAAGGCCATCGAGCCGCCGACCTCCATCCAGGACTCGATGGAGAAGCAGATGCGCGCCGACCGCGACAAGCGCGCCGCGATCCTCCAGGCCGAGGGCGTCCGCCAGTCCGAGATCCTGCGCGCCGAGGGCGAGAAGCAGTCCTCCATCCTCCGCGCCGAGGGTGACGCCAAGGCCGCCGCCCTGCGCGCCGAGGGTGAAGCACAGGCGATCCGCACCGTGTTCGAGTCCATCCACGCCGGCGACGCCGACCAGAAGCTCCTCGCCTACCAGTACCTCCAGATGCTCCCGAAGCTCGCCGAGGGCGACGCGAACAAGCTCTGGATCGTGCCCAGCGAGATCGGCGACGCACTCAAGGGCCTGTCGGGCGCCATGGGCAACTTCGGCCCCATGGGCGGCGGCTCCGGCTTCAACCCGCAGAACGCCGGCAAGGCGAACGCCGACGCGGGCGACAAGTCCACCCCGGACCGCCGCGAGCAGCCCCCCATCGACTGACGACGGCCCCCGCCCCGGGACCCCGGCCCACCGGGCGGGCCGTGCCGTCCTGCATGATCGGGTGAGGCCCCTCGACCTTCATGGCGGGGAGGCGACCCACTCATGCAAAGGGGATGGCCCCTCCCATGTCCATCTGGGAATCACTCGCGGTCTTCGCCGCCGGCATCGGCGCCGGCACGATCAACACCATCGTCGGCTCCGGCACCCTGATCACCTTCCCGGTGCTGCTCGCCACCGGCCTGCCACCGGTCACCGCCAACGTCTCCAACACCCTCGGCCTGGTGCCCGGTTCCATCAGCGGGGCCATCGGCTACCGCAAGGAGCTCCGGGGACAGCGCTCCCGCATCCTGCGGCTCGGCGCGGTATCCCTCGTCGGCGGATGCGCCGGAGCCGTCCTGCTCCTCACCCTGCCGTCCGACTCCTTCGACACGATCGTGCCCGTCCTCATCGGACTCGCCCTCGTGCTCGTCGTCCTCCAGCCCCGCCTCGCCGCGGCACTGCGCCGCCGCCAGGACGCCGCCGGAGGCGACACCGGTCATCCCGACGGCGGACCCGCCCTGCTCACCGGCATGTTCTTCTCCAGCGCGTACGGGGGCTACTTCGGCGCCGCCCAGGGCGTGCTGTACCTCGGCCTCATGGGTCTGCTGCTCCGCGAGGACCTCCAGCGGATCAACGCCGTGAAGAACGTCGTCGCCGCTCTGGTCAACGGGATCGCGGCCGTCGTCTTCCTGTTCGTCGCCGAGTTCGACTGGACCGCCGTCCTGCTCATCGCGGTCGGCTCCACCATCGGCGGCCAGATCGGCGCCAAGGTCGGCCGCCGGCTCCCGCCGACCGCTCTGCGCGCGGTCATCGTGACCGTCGGAATCCTCGCGATCGTCCAGCTGCTCGTCCGCTGAGCGGCGTAGGGAAAGTACGCCGCCCAGCGCGACCGAGTACGCGCGGACCGGGGCCCGCGGCTAAGCGGAACGCTCCAGCCACTCCGGCAGGACGTCCCGCCCCGCCACCCCCAGCGCCAGCAGCATGGCATCGGCCGGGGACGGCACGAACGGCTTGCGGAGCAGGGGCATCCCCGCCTCCTCCGGCGTCCGGGCCGCTTTGCGGTGGTTGTCCTCGGCGCAGGAGGCCACCGTGTTCAGCCAGGTGTCCCCGCCGCCCTGGGCCCTCGGGAGCACGTGGTCCACGGTCGTCGCGCGCTTCCCGCAGTACGCGCACCGGTGCTGGTCCCGGACCAGCACCCCCCGCCGTGACCAGGGGGCATGTCTTCGGAAGGGCACCCGTACGTACCTGCAGAGCCTGATCACCCGAGGCATCGGCAGCTCCATCGTGGCAGCTCGCACACGCAGCTCGGGATGGGACTGCTCGACCACGGCCTTGTCCTGGAGCACCAGGACCACCGCCCGGTTCAGCGTCACCGTCGACAGCGGCTCGAAGCTCGCATTCAGCACCAGCGTGTCCCGCATCTCGCCCACCTCCCGTGTGCAGGCCCGCGACCACACCGGCAGCAGGGCCCGCGACCACTCTGGCCGCGCGCGCCACGCGGGACAACGCAATAAAAATGCCCGGTCCTGGCCGTCTTTAGACCAGGACCGGGCAAACGCTCGGAGAACGATCAGCCGGCGGGAGCCTCGTACTCGCCGATCAGCTGGGCCCGCCCGAGGGTGTGGAAGCGGAGGTTGAACCCGACCACGGCGGGGGAGGCGTCCGGGTCCGGGCCGAGCTCCTCCTGATCCACCGCGTACACGGTGAAGACGTACCGGTGCCGTTCCCCGGCCGGCGGAGCCGCCCCGCCGAAGTCCTCGGTCCCGTAGTCGTTGCGCACGTGCACCGCTCCCGCGGGCAGCCCCTCGAACTTCCCGCTGCCCGCCCCGGCCGGCAGCTCCGTGACCGACGCCGGCAGGTCGAACAGCACCCAGTGCCAGAACCCGCTGCCCGTGGGCGCGTCCGGGTCGAAGCACGTCACGGCGAAGCTCTTCGTCCCCTCCGGGAAGCCCTCCCAGCGCAACTGCGGGGAGACGTTCCCGCCCGACAGGACCTGGGCGTCACCCAGGTCGGCCCCGGGCGCCAGGTCCGCACTCGTCACGGTGAAGGCGTGCACCTCGGGATGGAAGTCGTGCGGCAGGGGCGCCCTGCTCTGCTCGGTCACTGCTGATCCTCCTGGTCGGTGGCTGATCGGACGCGCGTCCTGGACGGAGCCTAGAAGCTAGAGCCAGTTGCGCGTGGAACCGACCGAGGCGATCCACTGGTTCAGGTACGCCGCCCAGTCGGTCTCCTGGTAGGAGTGCAGTCCCACCTGGAAGCAGCGGTAGGTGTCGCTGCTCTCGCTGAACAGCCCGGGCTTCTTGTCCATCTCCAGGACGACGTCCATCTCGCGGCCGTCGGAGACGAAGGTCAGCTCGACCTGGTTCAGCCCCCGGTACTGCGACGGCGGCACGAACTCGATCTCCTGGTAGAAGGGCAGCGTCTGCCGCGTCCCGCGGATGTGTCCGCGCTCCATGTCCGCGCTGCGGAAGGAGAAGCCGAGCTGGCGGAAGGCGTCGAGGATCGCCTGCTGCGCCGGCACCGGGTGCACGTTGATCGCGTCGAGGTCACCCGCGTCGACCGCGCGCGCGATCTCCAGCTCGGTGCTGACCCCGATGTTCATCCCGTGCAGGTGCTGGCCCCCGAAGTGGGTGATCGGCGTCTCCGACGGGATCTCCAGCCCGAACGGCACCACGTGCAGCGCGCCGGCCTGGACCTGGAAGGCACCGCCGAGGCGCTGCTTGTTGAAGACGACGTCCTGCTTGTACTCCTGGTCGCCGCCCTCCACCTCGACCCGCGCCTGAAGACCGACGGACAGCCCCTCGATCTGCTGGTCGACGGAGCCGCCCTGGATCCGGACCTCGCCCTGGACGATGCCGCCCGGCACGACGTTCGGCTCGGTGATGACCGTGTCCACGGACGCACCGCCGGCACCCAGGCTCGCGAACAGCTTCTTGAACCCCATGTTCAAACTCCCCTGATGAAGGATCTAAGGATCGGAAGGACCAGGCGGCGACACCACCACGGGCATCGCGCGCCTACCCCGTACCCACGCGGAACATTAGGCCCCGGTTGCACGCGCGCCCGTTCCACTACCCTCGGCCGGATGAGCGCGCGAACCGACCGTACGCCCCTGACCCGGGCCTTCTTCGACCGCCCGGTCCTGACCGTGGCCCCGGACCTGCTCGGCCGCACCCTGGTCCGCAGCACCCCGGAGGGCCCCCTCGAACTGCGCATCACGGAGGTCGAGGCGTACGAGGGCGAAACCGACCCGGGCTCCCACGCCCATCGGGGCCGCACCGCCCGCAACGCATCGATGTTCGGGCCGCCCGGACACGCGTACGTCTATTTCATCTACGGCATGTGGTTCAGCCTCAACCTGGTGTGCGGCCCGCCCGGACTCGCGAGCGGGGTGCTGCTGCGCGCGGGCGAGGTGACGACGGGCGCCGACCTGGCTGCCAAACGTCGTCTTTCCGCCAAGAACCCGAGAGAACTGGCCAAGGGTCCGGCCCGGCTGGCCACGGCCCTGGCCATCGACCGCTCCCTCGACGGCACCGACCTCTGCGCGGGCCCGGATTCGCCGCTGTCCGTCCTGGAGGGCAGCCCCACCCCGCCCGACCTGGCGAGCAGCGGCCCCCGGACCGGAGTGGGCGGCGCCGGCGCCCACCATCCGTACCGCTTCTGGATCACCCAGGACCCGACGGTGAGCCCGTACCGCGCCCATGCGCCCCGCCGCCGCTCAACTTGACTCGACCTGCCGGGACGCCTAACGTAGTCCGAGCCGCTTGAACGGGGCACTGCCATCAGCAGACCTCCGGAGCGGCCAACCCACTACTTACGACGAACCCCTGGCGGGGTCCTCTTCGGCATGTCCGAATTCCACGCCGGCAGCTCGATTATGAGCAGCGAAGGGAAAGCGTTAACGTAGCGGAGCGCCGAAAGGCCGAAGACCTTCCGACGGTCACCGAATTCAATTCCAAGCCGGAAACGGCATGGGAATGATCTGGTAGAGTCGGAATCGCCGGAAAGGAAAGCGCGAAAGCGAATACCTGGAAAGCGCCGAGGAAGTCGGACACGAAAGAGTCTGATAGAGTCGGAAACGCAAGAACAGAACGAAAGCCCGGAGGAAAGCCCGAGAGGGTGAGTACAAAGGAAGCGTCCGTTCCTTGAGAACTCAACAGCGTGCCAAAAA